>NZ_JBHVRN010000004.1:0-177002 GCF_042885775.1 Paenarthrobacter sp. NPDC058040 | reverse complement strand
CCGCACCCCGCCGTCGTCTGTCTTATTGCCCCGCCGAGATGGCACTTAATGACAATGTTCACGCGAAACATTGTCATTAACTGTCACTTCGCGGGGTTGCTTGGGGCCTTGGGGACCTCGGGGATCACCTGCGCGGGCACGGGGACCGGAAGGGTGGACGGACCCAGGCTCGGCGGAAGATCCGGTGTTCCGAGGGACGGCGGCGTAATCCCGGGTGCGGGAAGGGGCACGTTGCCCGCGTTCCCCGGGGCCTTGGGTGCCTGGGACGCTCCGCCGCCTTGGGGCTTTACGGAGTTGCCGTGGTCCGTGCCCGTCGAAGGCCCGGTTCCCGTGGCTCCGCCGGCACTGCCCGTTGTATTGGGGGCGGTCGGTGCTGGGTGGACACCGTGTGTGGGCAGTTTTTCAACAGGCCCCGCCGGCCGCTCCGGTTGCGGTGCAGGGGCTGGCCCCGGGGCAAGCTGCGACACCACGGAGCCGATGGCCGCGCCGAGATGCTGGAACGTCCCCGGGATTCCGCCCTCCTGGGCGGCAGCGGCTGTAGCGCCGCCTGCCAGCGATACCGCGACGGCAAGTCCGGCGATTGCAGCACGGCGCTTACGACGGCGGGAGGCCAGTTCGTCGCGGACAGGTGCCTGTGGCGCGGGTGCTTCAGTGGCGGGCTGCCCGCCGGACCCGGCGTCGACTGCGGCAAGGACCGCAGTCGGCAGGTCTTTCACCGCGGACGGGCCATCCGTCGTCGTGATCCTGGCGGTAGCGGCGCTGCCGGCCATGAGGGCGCGCACGGCATCGGAGGGCAGGGGCGCCGTGGCGGCGAGCGAGCGGAGTTCGAGGAGTTCGTCGCGGATGTCGTTGCCCTGCGTGAATCCGGAGTCGGCGAGCAGGCGGTCGACGGCAGCTTCGGCCTGATGCCGTTTGGTGTTATCGCTCATGATGCGCCGTTCCTTTGCACTGCATGCTTCCCCAATGTTTTGTTTCCCAAGGCCCTTTTTCGGAGCGCGTTCAAGGCCCTGCGTTGCAGCTGTTTGACGGCTCCTTGGGATTTGCCCATGATGTCCGCTGCTTCTTCCACCGAGAGGTCCGCGACCACACGGAGCGCCAGGACCTCACGATAGTCATCGGCGAGGCCCTCCATCAGCTCGGTGACCCCCAGGCCGCTGACGGCCTGGTCCTCGGCGGAAGGGGCGCTCCGGCTGTCCAGGTCCGCTTCATACGGAGCCGGTTCGGGGGTGCGTTCCCGCCTCCGGTAGTGGTCCACCATCCGCGCGTGGGCGATCGAGAAGAGAAGTGTCTTGGCCCCTTGCAGCCCTCCGTGAAGGGTTGCCAGTTTCGGGTAGAGCGCCAGGAAGACATCCTGCGTCAGCGCCTCGGGATCATCCACGCCTCGTGCGCGGAGATAGCCGAAGACCGGTCCGGAGAAGGCATTGTAGGCAGCCGTGAAGAGCAGAGCGGGATCGTCCTGATCCGTCTGCACATTCTGTTCGACTAAAGGGTTAAGCACCCGCGGATGCCTCCATCCAGCGCAGCGCAGCGACGTCCAGGGGCCTGTGGAAGTGCTGGCGCTGCCGTCCGTTTCGTAGCGGGGGCTCCCGGTAAGAACCGGAGCCCCCGCCTTTAAACCGTAGCCGCCAGGTGCTTAGCGGACAGAATCGAGGGCTGCGCCGGGGGCTGCCGGACCGCTACCCGGAACCTGGCTCGGGAGGGCCGGAGTCGCGGGAACGGCGGGAACTGCAGGGACCGCGGGTGCCGTCGGAACAGCAGGCACAGCGGGGGTGGCCGGCACTGCCGGGAGCTTGGCCTCGACCGACGAGCCGGCGTTTGCCGAGGCATCCGCGTTGGCGTCAGCCTTCAGGCCAGCGGCCTTGCCGGCATCCACCACTGCTGCGCAGTGGGCGTCAACCTTTGCCTCGCCACCTGCGGCGACAACCAGCGACTGGTAACCCGGAACCTTGGTGTCCTGAGCCAGGCCGCCGTTAAGGAAGGCGGTGCAGAGGCCGAAGGCTTCGGGCGTGGCGTCGATGAGGTCGCCTGCGGCGGACTTGGCCTTGGCAATGGCATCTTCAGCCTTGGCCTGGCCGGCTTCCTTGGCGTCCTCGGCGGTGGCCTTTGCGGTGTCGACGGCGTCCGTTGCTTTGCCGGTTGCGGCGTCAGTTGCTTCGGCAGCCTGCGAGGCGGCCTTTTCAGCGACCGGGGCCGGTGCGCCAACGAGGTTGTGCGCGCCCTGCTGAAGGTCTGCGGGAAGGGCGCCGTTGAAGGCAGCGACACCGGTTCCGCCAGCCGCTACGGCTCCGGCGGCCAGGACGCCCGCGGCGATTTTGCTGGTGGCGAGGACAGAGAACAAGGACATGAAACCCTCCGAAAAGTTTGGGGAGATTGCCCCGGCGGCCTTGGGTGGCCGCCGGATGATCAGTGTGCGGACGTGGCCCGCACACCCCCTACATCGCTGGCAGGGCCTGCCAGGTTACGCCTCTCCCGGAAAAGTTTGGGAAGAGGTCCCCATCGCGGCGCTTGCCCAACGACATTAGGCTCTGGTCAGACGCTGTCGGAGCTGGCGGCGCGGAACACTTTGGGACGCAGGGGGATGCGGTTGTGGGACAAGGTTTGATAGGTGCCGATATTGGCGGTCTTCGGCGTCTTTCGCAAGTGATGGATGCCGACGCAGAGAAGATCACCAACCTTCAGCGGCAGCTCACGTCACTGATCCAGGACGGCCACTACTGGCGCGGCAACGACGCCGACCGGTTCCGCAGCCAGTGGAACAGCGACCTCGCCCAGCGGCTCGGCGCCGCCGCCGCCTGTTTGCGGGCCAACGCCAAGGCCCTTCGGCGCAACGCGGCGGAGCAGGAACTCGCTTCCCGGGGAGATGCCTTCGTCACCAGCAGCAGCTACTCCGACGTCAACGGTTTCACCTTGGACCTCGGAAGCATCGGCCCCGTCAAGGTGGACGCCAAGGGTTCCCAGGGAGTCGAAGGCAAGAGTGAAGCCCACGGCTCAGTCGGTCCGGACGGCGTGGAATTTGGTGCCTCGGCAAACGGATCTGCGGGTAGCCGGTTCGTGGTCACTGGAAACAGCGAAATCGGTCCCGTTAAGACGAGCACCACCAACGAGACATTCATTGGCGCGCGCGGCGAGGGCAGTGTCAGCGGACGCGTTCCCTTCGGCTTCAATCCTTTCGACCCCGCATCCATCCAGGCAAGCGGTGAGGTGTTTGTGGGTGCCGAAAACATCACCACAACCAAGACCAATTTTCTGGACGGCTGGATCAACAACACCTCCACCGTCCGCGCGATGACCGGCGTCGAAGCCAGTGCGCACGCCGGGAACAACGCGTTCCTCTTTGGCGGAGGCGCCGAAGCCTTCGCCGGACAGAAGCTCACCGTCGGCAACGAAACAGAAGTGGCCGGCGGTCTGTTCGGTTTCGGGCAGGGTGGCGAGATCCGGGGTGGAGCCTGGGCCAGTGCGGGTGAGGCGGAAGTAGGCAAGAGCAAGGCCGACGGCGTCACAGGCTCGGCTGCGAGCGCAGGTGCAGGCGCGGAGCTGACCCAGTCGCAGTATGTGGAGTTCCTTGGCCAGCGCTTGACCACATCGGGAACTGTCGCTGCGGGCGCCGGGGAGGGTTACACCCTCAAGGCTTCGATGGATGAAGACGGGCTCACTCTCGGTGTCGGCGCAAAGATCACTGCCGAGCTCGGTTTGGGCGCCGGCGCGGAAGTGCGGATCAGCCCCTCCGGTTTTAAGGATTCCGTGACAGGCTTCGTCGACTTCATCAAGAACTAGCACCGTACTTCACGCCCACAGAGAAGGATCCCCATGCCAGCGCAACAGGTCTTCCCCTCCCCCGCTTTTCCCGCGTACCCCACCATCCGCATAAGCCCGGCCGAGGATTGGATCCAGCGCGTGGTTCCCGACGCCGTGGGTGCGTTGACGGGCCCCGAACGGGCGGGCGAGTACACCCCGAACGTTGTCATTTCCGTTTCGCGGCGCACACCCGGCTATTTGCTGCAGGACATCGCGGGCTCAGTTGACGGGTTCCTGTCAACCCTCCCCGACGCCGTGCTGCTGGGCACGGAACCCGTGGTCATCAACGGCCGTGACTGGCATGTCCGGGAAGCCCGCTACACCCATCCCGAGGCAGGATCGCTGACGCAGTTCACGGCCGTGACCGTGGTGGACCAAGGCGTCGCTGCCGATGTTGTCCAGCTGACCGGCAGCTGCCGGACCGAGGAAGGCAGCCAAGACATCAAAGCGATCTATGCCCTGGTCGCCAGCACGGAAATTGTCTAGCCAGCGATCTTCCTTGCCTGCTCGATCAGCTTGAGCACGTCCACCGACCCTGCCGGATCCACAGGTGCCGGAAGCGCGGAGGCGGTCCCGCCGTCGTCGATCTTTTCTGCAAGGATTCGGTAGAACTCCGGGTAGGCGCCGCGTTCAGTGGGCACCGTGGTCCGCTGGCCGTTCGCCTGCAGGCTGCCGTACTGCCCGGCCGGCTCGACGCCGTACGCGGCGTCCGTGGGCAGCCCGCCGTCCAGGAGGAACGGCTCTTGCGGATCGGTGCCGAACTTCACGTACGCACTGTCGGTTCCGAGGACGCGGAAACGCGGCCCGTGCAGGTGGCTGTTGAGGTTGAGCGTCACGTGGCTCACGACGCCGGAATCGTGGCGGAGTGCAATGAAGATATCGTCATCGGCACGTTCCTGGGCGCGTCTGGCCGTGATCTCGGCGTAGGTGACGTGCGCCGGGCCGAAGAACTGGAGTGCGAGGTCCAGCACGTGGGAGCCGAGATCGAACAGCACTCCCCCGCCGTCTTCCGCTGTGGCACCGGCTTTCCAGGCCTTGGCGATCGAGGGCGCCCAGCGCTCCATGCCCGATTCGAAGCGGGTCACCGTCCCCAGCGTCCCGGCGTCGAGCAGTTTCTTCACGGTGAGCGAGTCGCCATCCCAGCGGCGGTTTTGGTAGACGGTAAGGACGCGGCCCTTCTGGGCGGCGAGCTTGATCAGTTCTTCGCCGTCGGCGCTGCGGACCACGAACGGCTTATCAACGACGACGTCGAGCCCGGCTTCCAGCGCCGCTTTCGCCAGCGGGTAATGGGTTGCGGGCGGTGTGCCCAGCACCATGAGGTCCAGTTGTTCCGCCAGGGCCAGGATGTCCTGCGGGGTATCGACGATCCGTGCCTGCGGGTAGCGCTCCCGGGCTTTCGCTTGGCGTTCCGGGTCCGAGGTGGCGATGACGCTGAGCTCGTAGGCGGGGTTGGCCGCGATGAAAGGGGAGTGGAAGACACTGCCGGACAAGCCGAAGCCGGCAACGGCGGTCCTGATGGGCGAGGATGTCATGCCCCAAGGCTAATTCAGTACACCTCACGCCGGTGGGCGGCACGAAAAACAAGGACGAGCAACTGCTGGTCGTGGATTTCATAGATCACGCGATAGTCACCTATTCGGATCCGCCAAGCGTTTGATTCACCGGACAGCTTCCTGACCCCGGCAGGGCGGGGATCGACTTCGAGTTGAGCGATAGCCAGTAAAAGTCGTCGCCGCAAGGGGCCGTCCAGCTTTCGGATGTGCTTCGCGGCCGAACTGCTAAGTTGCACGCGATACCGATTCAACGGGTGATGCCGTTCTCCTTCAGGAGGTCGTCGAGATCCACGCGGGTTCCATCGTCCTCCGCCTTAGCGGACTTGAGCGCCCTCACATCGGCCTCATCCTCAAGTTGTTCCAGTCGCTCCAGGTCCTCTGCGCTAATCAGGACGGCTGCGACTTTTCCACGACGTGTAATGCTGATGCGTTCATGCCCGTAGGCTGCCCGGTTGATGGTGTCTGAGAGATGGATTCGGAGGTCGGCGACGCTCACGAAGTAGTCTGCGGTACCCATGGATCAACTCTACAGACGTGTGTACGAAAAGTACAAAATGTACATGATGTACTTCTGTCTGGCTACCGGGTGCGAGAGGGTTTGCCTGAAGGGGCGCTTTGGTGAGAGAGCGTCGGGAATGGGGAAGGCCGGGGTCCTCCGTGCACCGTGGGGTGCGTTGGAGGATCCCGGCCTTCCTTTCCTGACGGCAGCGCTCTTTCCTGAAAAATCAGCTCCGCCGGACCAGACGGGGTCTAGCCCTTCTTCTTGCCCTTTTCCCAGCCGATGGTGGTCCAGTCCGGAACGTTGGAGTTGCTCTTGAACAGGGACGGACCGTAGTTGGCCAGGCCGGTGTGCACGAACTGGATCTCCGGGCCGTTGAGGACGGTGCCCATGGAGAAGTACTTCTCCATGTGCTTCTTCTCGACCTCCACCGCAGCCTTGTTGCGCTCGGTGTCATCGGCGATGGTTGCCAGGCGCTTGATCTCGGCGTCCAGTTCAGCATCGCCCAGGCCGTTTTCGTTGGTGCTGGATTCGTAGAACTGCTTCACGGCGTCGGTGGCATCCGCGCCCACTGTGTAGCCGGAGATCGTGAGATCGAAGTCACGCGTGCCCAGAACCTTGCCAAAGTCGGCGTCACCACGCTGGTCGATGGTCACGTCCATGCCGGCAGCCTTGAGCTGGGTCATCAGCGTCTGCGAGGTGGCACCGGTGGTGGGGTCGTCGCCGAAGTTGGTGATCTTGAAGGCAACCGGGACGCCATCCTTGGCCATGATGCCCTTGTCGTTGGCGGTGTACCCCGCGTCGGTCAGGACCTTCTTGGCAGCATCAGCGCCAGTGTCCTTCACCGGGTAGTTGTCCTGGTAGTACTCGGAGAACGGCATGAGCATCATGGAGCCCGAGCTCTCTTCGGACCAGTTCAGGCCGTTGAAGCGAACGTCGCGGATGGCCTTGCGGTCGACGGCCGTGAAGATCGCCTTTCGCACTGCGACGTCGGTCAGGGCCGGACGTTGCGCGTTGATGTTCAGTCCACCGGCGAACAGGCGCTGGCCGCGACGCACGTCAGCGTCCTTGGTGCCCTCCAGCTGCTTGTAACGGTTCAGGGTGCGGGCGTTCGTGGCGTCGATTTCGCCGTTCTTGAAGGCGGCGATGGTCGCGCTGGGCTCCATCTGGCGCCAGACGATCTTATCCAGGACCGGCTTCTGGCCCCACCATTTGTCGTTCGGAACCATGGTCACGGTCTTCGCCGTGGCATCATACTTGTCCACTTTGAAGGGGCCAGCCATCCATTCGGGGTGCATTTCCCCGGCGAAACCCTTGTTGAAGATATCCGCTGTGTTGATAGCGGGGTGGATCAGGCCGAAGAACAGGCTTTCCAGCGGGTAGACCGGCTGGGTGGTGGTGACGATGACTTCCTTGTCGTTGGCACCTGCCTTGACCGAATCAACGAAGGCGTAGTTGCCTGCGGTGACGATGTCGATGGACTTGTCCTCGCCCTTGAGCATGTTCCATGTGTTTTGGAAGGTCTTGACGTCGATCGGCGTGCCGTCGTTCCACGTCGCCTTGTCGTTCACCTTGATGGTGATTGTCTGCTTGCCGTCCTTGACTTCGCTCTTGACGTCTTCGCAGAAATCTTTGTTCGGCTCGGCCTTGCCGTCGAAGTCGAGCTTCCAGCAGCCGCCGATGCCGCCGCTGCTGATGGCGGCCGGGTTGACCGGGGTCAACAGAGCGGAACTGTCGGCACTGTTACCCACGTTGGAGTTGTTGTTGAAGTCCGGGCCAATGCTGCCCACGGCCAGGGTGACAGTGCCGCCCTGGTCGAGGTCCTTGGTTTCCTTGGCGTTGACGCTGATCAGCTTGCTGATGTCACCGCCTGCTTCTTCGGCCTTCTGGGAGGCCGGACCCGACGGCGTTCCCCCGCCGCAGGCGGTCAGCATCAGCGCTGCTGCGAGTGCCACGCCGCCGATCGTCGTGTACTTCTTCATGGTTTGCCCTTCATGTTTTTTACGACTTGGATTGCGAGTTGAATACAGGGTTCAAATGAGTCATGTGTCGTCAGGCATGCACCACCAGCATGTCGGCATCAATCTCTCCGTCCGGGAAGAAGCATGCGAAGTCCTGCTTCCCTTCCGAAGCCAGTGGCGGCTCCAGATTAAGGCACTTCTCCTGTTTGGCAGGTGGCAGCGCGGCGAAGACGGGGCAACGAGTCGCGAAGTTACATCCCTTGGGGGCGTCCAGCGGGCTGGGAAGGTCTCCCTGCAGGATGATGCGTTCGCGGGTGCGCTCCACCTCGGGGTCCGGGACGGGGATCGCGGACAGCAGGGCCCGGGTGTAGGGGTGGCGCGGATTGTCGAATACATCGTCCACGTCCCCGGTCTCCACGATCTTGCCGAGGTACATCACAGCCACGCGGTTGGAGATGTGCCTGACCACGGAGAGATCATGCGCCACCATGAGGTAGCTCAGGCCCAGTTCGGCCCGAAGCTGGTCCAACAGGTTGATGACGCCGGCCTGCACGGAAACGTCCAGTGCGGACACGGGCTCGTCCAGCACCACGAGTTTCGGATTCACCGCGAGCGCGCGGGCAATGCCGATGCGCTGGCGCTGGCCGCCGGAGAACTGGTTGGGGAAGCGGTTCACATGGTCCGGCTGCAGGCCCACCAGCCGCATGAGCTCCATGATGCGTTTCCGGATGGCAGCTTTCGGCATGCCGAGGTTTTCCAGCGGTTCGGCCAGGACCTCGTACACGGTGAACCTGGGATCCAGGGCACCCGTGGGGTCCTGGAAGACCATCTGCATTTCCTTGCGCATGGCCATGGTGGTCTTGTGGTCCGTGGCCGCCTTGTTGCTGACGCCGCCGATTACCACCTCGCCCACCTGGTCCGGATGGAATTCCATGATCTCGAGCAGCGTAGTGGTCTTGCCGCAACCCGACTCACCAACAATCGAGAGGCACTCGCCCTCGCGAATGTCGAAGCTCAGCCCGTCCACGGCCTTGACCGTGCCGATCCGCCGCTTGATAAGGGCACCCTTGAGCAGCGGGAAGTGCTTCTTCACGTCCTTGAGTTCCAGGACCTTTTGACGCTCAAGGCGAGGGACGCCGTCGAACTTCGAGACCGGAACCGGGGGCGCGTGGAAGATCCGGTGCGCGTCCGCGTCGCCGGCGAGCTTTTCCGACTTGATGCAGGCTGCGCGGTGGCCGTCCGAGCCCGGTACCTTCCAGAGGTCCGGTTCGCCTTCGAGGCAGGCCTCGCTGGCGAGCGGACACCGTGGCGCGAACGAGCATCCGGTCACGGGCAAGGTCAGGTTGGGCGGCGTTCCCTCGATGGGCACCAGCGACTGCTTCTCGGCCGAATCCACGCGGGGAACCGCACCGAGCAGGCCAAGCGTGTAAGGCATGCGCGGGTTGTAGTAGATGTCTTCAACCGTGCCGGTCTCCACTGGCTTACCGGCGTACATCACCATGATGTCGTCGGCCATGCCTGCCACCACGCCAAGGTCGTGGGTAATCATGACGACGGCGGCACCGGTCTCCTCCTGCGCGGTGTGCAGGACCTCCAGCACCTGCGCCTGGATGGTGACGTCCAACGCCGTCGTGGGTTCATCGGCGACGAGCACCCGCGGATCGTTGGCGATCGCGATGGCGATCATGACGCGCTGGCGCATGCCGCCGGAAAATTCGTGCGGGAAGGCCTTGAGCCGGTCCTTCGGACTCGGGATTCCCACCATTTTCAAAAGTTCGACGGCGCGGGCTTCTTTGGCCTGTTTGCTCATGGCGGGGTTGTGCACCGTGAGCGCCTCGATGATCTGGTTTCCCACCGTGTACACCGGGGTCAGGGAGGAGAGCGGGTCCTGGAACACCATGGCGATGTCGTTGCCGCGGTGCTTGCACATGGCCTTGTCGCTCAGGCCCAGCAGTTCCTTGCCCTTGAAGCGCACCGAGCCGGTGATGTCCGCGGTTTCCGGAAGCAGGCCCATGATCGCCATGGACGTGACGGACTTCCCGGAGCCGGATTCGCCGACGATGCCAAGCGTCTTGCCCGGCATGAGGTCAAAGTCCACGCCCCGGACCGCGTGGACCACGCCGTTTTCGGAATTGAAGCGGACGTTGAGGTCCCGGACGCTGAGCACGGCATCGCCGGGAGCGTAGAGTCCGGCATCGCGCAGCCGTTCGGCAGGGGTGTGGGAAATGTTGGTGCTCATTTGCTGGCCACCTTCGCAGTCTGTGCCTTGTTCCGCTTTGCCTTGCCGATCGAGCTGGAGCTCGGATCGAAGGCGTCACGAAGGCCGTCGTTCATCATGGCCAGGGATCCCGTGAGCAGGAACATGACGATCAGCGGAACCCAGAACATCCACGGGAACGAGGACACTTGGCCGGTGGCCTGGCCGATCAGGATACCCAGGCTGACGTCGGGGAACTTGATGCCGATGCCGATGAAAGAGAAGGCAACCTCGGCCAGGACGGCACCTGTGATGCCACGGGTGAAGTCGAGGACCAGGAGTGAGCCGATGTTGGGGACGAGGTGCCGCCAGACGATGCGGCGGGACGGAACGCCCATGTATTTGGCGGCTTTGACGTAGTCGCGCTGCATGAGGGACATGGACAGCGAACGCACCAGGCGGGCAGTTCCCATCCAGCTGAAGAACAGCAACACGATGATCAGAAGGAGCCAGCTGGGCAGGTTCTTGAGGCCCCCGCCACCACTCGTTGCAACGGCAACCACCAGGATGGCGGGCATCATGATGAGCGCTTCGAGGATGAACAGCATGGTGGCGTCCACCTTGCCGCCGAAGAAGGCCATGGTGCAGCCATAGACCGCGGAAATCAGGACCGAAAGGCCACCGACGATCAGGCCGATGAAGATCGATGTCCTGGTGCCGTCCACGATGAGGGCCATGAGGTCGATGCCGGCCTGGGTGGTGCCGAAGAAGTGGTCCGGCGACGGTCCCATGCCGATGTTGAGGGGATCGATGGTTTCCTTGTCCCACGGAGTCAGGAATCCGCCCAGGAGGGAGAACAGGAACAAGGCCAGGAAGATCAGCAGGCCGGCGACGGCGGTCTTGTTCCGCATGAAGCGCCGGAAAATGATGCGGGACTTCCCGATCACGACATCCTGGTCGGCAACCCGGGATTCGTCGATTTCCGCGATGGGATCAATGATGTTGGTCATTACTGGACCCTCACTCGTGGATCGACCAGCGTGGTGGCGAAATCGGCAAGGATGGCACCGACCGCGAAGATCACCGAACCGTAGGCCAGCGTGGCCGTGGCGACGTTGACGTCCTGGAGGCCGATGGACTGGATGCTCCACAAGCCGATGCCGGGCCAGGCGAAGATCGCCTCGGCGAAGAAGCCTCCTGTGAAGATGGCGGGAATCGTGAACGCGATGCTCTGGGCCACGGGGATGAAGGAGACCCGCAAGGCATGTTTCCGGATGGCCTGGTTCCTTGTGAGCCCCTTGGCCCGGGCCGTGCGGACGAAGTCGGCGTTGACGTTGTCCAGCAGGTATTGGCGCTGGGCGATCTGGTAACCAGCCCAACCAAAGATGGTCATGGCAAAGGTGGGCACGGCGTAGTGGGCCACAAGGTCGACGAAAGCCGGCCAGCCGGGGTCGATTCCCGGCGTCGAAATTCCGGTGACGAAGAAGATGCGCTGCCCCACCGCCTCGTTGACGCTGATGGCTCCCAACTGGACCAGGAAGTAGGCAATGGGTGCCGGGAGGATGTGGACCAGGTAGCTGTAGGACGTGATGACCCGGTCCTGGTACTTGTACTGCCGGGCGGCGGAGTACACACCCAGGGCCACGCCGATGATCAGCGTCAGGATGATGGAGGCGATGAACAGCCGGGTGGAGACCAGAACGCGATCGGCGAATTCAGCGTTGACGTAGGCGCCGTTGGGGCTGCGGCCCCAGTCCCAGCGGGTGACGATGCCACCGAGCCATTCGAGGTAGCGCTGCCAGGGATTCGCATTGGGATCCAGGCCGAGCCCCTTGAAGGACGCGGCCACCTGCTCGGGGGTTGGCCGGGGAATTTTCTCCTGCTCGAGCAGGGCCGGTTTGAGCGTTGAGACAGCCAGGAAGTATCCCGCGCTCGTGGTCAGGAAGATCATGATCAGGTAGATCCCCGACCGCTTCAACAGGTATTTCAGCATGTCGGGCGGCTGCCCTTGATCGTGGCAAAGCTCAAAGCTCGTCCTTCCGCGGTTCCCGGCTGTGGCCGGTGTCAGCTACGAATTGGCGCAGGGGACGATTGATTCCCCCAAGCCCCTTCAGTGAACACCGGCCGTTGTATGGCATGGGTCACATTCAAGAGGAAACTACCACAATAACTGCTTCACATATTGCTTCACGGGGTCCAGTTTCACCCCTGCAGCCAGATTGTTATGTACAGACTGCGTCACGAAACGGCAGGTTACGCCACTAGCCGTCCCACCAGCTCACTCCAGGACTCGGTGAGCCGCTTGGGAGAGATGCCATGGACGCGGACGTCGTTGACGATGCGTTCGGGGTCCAGGGCCGAGATCAAGGTCATGGCCATCACCCAGGGATCCGGCACACCCGCCTCGTGCAGCAGGACCTCGATATGTCGGTGGGCCAGCACAGTGGCGGGTACATCGAAGCGGTTCCGGGTGGAAGCTCCGGCAGCTTTCCAGAGGTCCCCATATTCGAGGACAAAGTAGATCCGGCCCTCCCCGAATGCCACGAGCCGTTCCCTGGGCGGAGCCCCCGGACCAAGCGGCGGCGGGCCGAACATGAAGCCGCGCTGGAATTCCGACTCGGAGTCACTGAGGAGCGTCATCATGAGCCCGGCCCTGCTGCCAAACCGCCGGAAGACCGTACCCTTGCCCACCTTCGCCTTGCACGCGAGCGCGTCCATGGTGAGCGCTTCGGCGCCGAATTCATCCACCAGCTCGCGGGCAGCACAGAGGAGCCGCTCACGGTTCCGTGCGGCATCGCTGCGCTCATGGGGCGCCCCGAGGGGCACGTCGGGCCGCATTGGGATGAAGCTCACAAGAAACATTCTAGACCCGGGAATAGAAAGCGGACCGCGGTCCGTTTAGTATCGGTGAAGGCCCAAACACCACTAAGGAGACCCCAAATGTCCAAGAGCACCGTTCTTACCCTCGTCGGCAGCCTCCGCGCTGATTCCCACAACAAGAAGCTCGCCGAAGCCATCCAGCTGAACGCCCCGGAGGACGTCGACGTCCAGATCCACGGCTCCCTGGGCAGCATCCCGTTCTACAACGAAGACATCGACGTCGAAGGCCAGGTTCCCGCCGAAGCCGCCGCCCTGCGCGAAGCCGCATCCAAGGCCGACACCATCCTGCTGGTCACCCCCGAGCACAACGGCACCGTGCCCGCTTCGCTGAAGAACGCCATCGACTGGCTGTCCCGCCCCTTCGGTGCCGGCGCCCTCGCAGGCAAGCCGACCGCCGTCGTCGGAACCGCTTTTGGCCAGTACGGTGGCGTGTGGGCGCAGGACGAAGCCCGCAAGGCCGTGGGCATCGCCGGCGCCAAGGTCCTGGAAGACGTCAAACTGGCCGTTCCCGGCTCCATGATCCGCTTCGCCGAACTGCACCCGAAGGACGACGCTGAAGTTGTTGAGCAGATCAAGGGCATCTTCGAGCCCCTGACGGCCGTCCAGGAAGAAGAAGCCGCAGCCTAAGGCTTCCCATTTCCTTGCCCCCGTTCCGCCTGTTTGCCCCAGGCGGAACGGGGGCATCTCTTTTGTCCCCTGCGTGACCAACTCTTGTCCGAACCGACACCGAAGCGGCATGTTCCTCGCCGCCGCAGCGGCCTAACGTTGGAGGACAGGTAAACGGACAGGAGCGTGGGGCTGTCATGCGTGCCGGGCGGGGACTGCTAAGTACGACGGCGATCGCGGCCGCCTGCCTCATGTTCGGTTGCTGGGTGGTTGGCTGCACGCCTGATCCGGCGGCTTCTCCCGGTGCTGCGGCTCCTACCGCCACCGTCCAGACGGCTGCTGCTACGCCGCCTGCCGAGACACCGGCTCCCAGCGGTCCCTCCGCGTCAGATCCCCCTGTTTCGCCGGCGCCTGTATCTACCGCTGCTTCGTCCACGCCCGATGCTCCGTACCGGGCTGCGCCTGCTCCGGCGGCATCCTCTACAACACCTGCGCCAACCGACTCGCGTGCCGGACCTGCGTCCGGCACCCCGACCCAAGGTCAGGGCCCCACGCCGACGCCGGGTGCCGCCGTCGGGCCTTCAACCATCCCGTCCACGTCACCGAGCGCTCCTGCCGCGCAAGCGGCCGCAGCCCAGCCTCCTGCCGAACTCGGCCCTGCCGTCTACTATGTGGCGATCAACGACGGCGGCTCCCGTGGCGTGCGTTTCGGTTGCAATGACAGCCTGGTGGCCGTGCGTGGTGCCGCGAGTTCCGGCGATGCGTTGACCGTCGCCCTCGGTCGCCTGTTGGGCGCCGGCATGCCGTTGGACAACGAGGCTGCCCTCTACGATTCCCTCGCCGCGTCATCGCTGCATTTCGTGTCCGGTTACGTCAGCGGTTCCACGGTGGTGGTGAACCTGGGCGGTTCGCTCCGGCCGGGTGGAGTGTGCGACATTCCACGCATCGAGGCCCAGCTGACCCACACGGTGGTTTCGGCCAGCGGCGCTACGCGGGCGGAGATCTACATCAACGGAATGACGCTGGAGGTGGCGTTGAGCCTGCGTTGAGTTGCCTGGCCAGTTGCTGGCTCAGGCCGTGGCGATCGCCAGCACACGGCGGAGGGCCCACGCCACGCGCAGCAGGGCCAGCACGCATGCGAGAGCCAGCACGAAGACCACTGCCTCGGGGATCCATAGGCCGGTGGATGCGTCGCCTTCCAGGACCATGGTTGCCAGAGCGGCGACAAGGAGCAGCCCGAGGCCGGGGATGGCGAAAAGGAAGACTTCGCCGATCTGGCGGCGGTGAGTGGCAGTGAGCCTCTCCAGGGGCAACTCGCGCTGCCCGGGCGCGGCTTTCTTGCCCAGGACATTGATCAGCATGGAGACGCTGGTGAGTGTCAGGCCTGCCGTGGCACCAGCCAGCGTTGCCAGCGTCTGGAACAGGGTTCGGCGCGCGCCGGGGCCAACGCCTTCGACAATGAGCGGCTGCCGGAACAGCAAAGCGGCACCGAGCCACAACAGGACAGCCAGCGTTGCCCAGGCGTAATCGGCGCGGGGATGCAGCAGGAACCAACGCCAGAGCGTCCGGCGCCGGCCCGTACGTTCAACGTCAACCTCGTACAAGCTCATGGCCGGCACCGCCTTGCTGTTGCTGGGTTCCTGGCTCGCCCCGCGTAGCCACGGCGGCAGCCATCGCCGCCCGGACCGCGATCAGGCCGCCAGCGACGAGATCCGGCACTGAACCGTTGTCCGGCGCCCCCTTGGTATCGGGGAGGGTTCGGGCGAAGAAGGCCTCGTTGTCCCTTGCTTGTTTGTTCAGGATCGAAACGGCCTCGGCCACGGATTTTCCAGGATCATTGAAGACGTCGGCGTCAACGTCGATGTGCGAGATGAACCGTTCCTTCAGGAGATCCACCACCTCGCGGTCACCGGTCAGAGAGTCCTTGCCCTCGGCCACGACGTAGTCGAAATGCTCCACGGAGCCGGCCCTGCGGAAGAGGTCGATGAGCTGTTGAATCCGATCGCGGATACGCTGCTTGTCCTCAGCCTTGCCGGACCTGCCAACGCTTAGGGAAATGCGGAACGTGCCTTCGGTGATGAGCCGGGATGCACTGTCCAGGACATCGGCCCATTCGCCCTCCATGAGTTGCCCGGACAGCCGCTCGGCCGGCAGGGCGAACTCGAAGCGGCTCACCTCCAGCCGGGTGAGGATTTCCTCAATGTCCTCACGGACCACCGGCACCAGCCCCAACTCCAGGCCGAGCATCCCGCCCAGATACTCCCCCAAGCGGGAAGCCCGCGGCCCGTTGCCACTGGTCAGCACGGCGATGACATTCCGTTTCAGGAAGGCAAAGTATGTGGTTTCGAGAAGGTGGTCTCCGGGAGCCAAGGGCAAAGGCTTGCGACGTCCGAGGGCATCGCCGACGCTGGGCAGGTTGCTATCCCGGACCCGGTCCAGCAGCAACACGGGGTGCGGCGACATGGCGGCAGCCTGGGCGAGCAGCACGGTACCGTCCGTACACGTGAAGCGCCGGTCGGTCCCGTCTTCGCGGGCTCGCCTGAGGACCTCGGCCACCCGTCGCGCAGGGAATGGGCCACTCAGCGCATCGCCGTTCAGTTGATCAATGCGCCAAAATTGCACACTGCGTCTTGCCACCCGTCCCTCCTTTGCCTGCTTGCCTTACTCCACCCAAAGCTACGGGTGGGGTCCGACAATTAAGGTGCGTGCCGCCGTCGTGCGGTTTCCGGGCCGTGGCGTCACATGCTGTACTTGGGTCCCGGAGCGAAAAGCGAATCCATCTCATCGTGGCTCCGCGTACCGGCGAGGCCCGCCCAGTTGCCATCACCGATGATTTCCTTGGCCACCCGGGCAACCTTGGCATATGCCGCTTTTGCGGTGTTGCCGCCAATGCTGACGCGACGGACACCGGCGTCGTGCAGTTCCATGGGCGACGGCGCACCGACGCCGGCCAGCGCGTTGACGGGCGCCGCAATGTGGCTGGAGAGCTCGTGCAGCACATGAAGGTCCACGACGCCGGGGACGAAGATTCCGTCGGCCCCTGCGGTGAGGTAGGACTCAGCGCGCGTCACGGTCTCCTCGTAGGCGGTATCCGGAAAGAGGCCGGACAGATACGTATCGGTGCGTGCGTTGATGAACAACGGAATCCCGCGGTCGTCAGCCGTCGCGCGGATCACGGCGATCCGGCGCGATTGCTCCTTGATGTCCGTGAGCGGTTCGACGGCGGAATCCTCGATATTGATGCCCACGGCTCCGGCATCAAGCACCGCATGGACAGTGGCCCGAAGTTCGTCGTCGGTCCGGCCGTAGCCGGTCTCGATGTCCGCCGTGACGGGGAGGCTGGTTGCTCCCGCGACCCTTCCCAAGGCTGCCATCGCCAGGCCCCACGGCACATGGTCGCCATCGCGGAAGCCCAAGCTCCAGGAGACGGCCGAGCTTGAGGTGGCGATCGCCGTCGCACCGGCCTCCTGGACAACGCGGGCGGAAGCGGCGTCCCACACGTTGACCAGGACCAGGGGCGTCGGCCCGGCATCGTGGAGCTTGCGGAAGTGTTCGGCCTTGGTCACGGATCCCCGGTGCGATGTCATGAGTACATTCCAGCCGTTGCCAGTGGCTCCGTAAAGCGTCGCCACGCATTGGCATGACATTGAAAACATATGTTGCCTCATTAGCAACCTTCGGGAGTATCCTGAACACTGTGACCCACGAAACATTGGATGCCGGCACTTCATTGCCCGCTGAAGCCATCGACGCCATCGAGCGCGCAGCCACTGCCGCTCACCCGCACGAGGGATTGTTCTCCGCGCGGGCTGCCAACATCAAGCAATCCGCAGTACGGGACGTCTTCGACATCTCCATGCAGCCAGGGCTGGTTTCGCTTGCGGGCGGGAATCCGTACCTGCAATCGCTGCCCCTGGGGAAGCTCGGCGAGACCGCCGCACGGATCATCGCCGAACAGGGCATGACGGCGCTGCAATACGGCGGCGGGCAAGGTACGGAGGAGTTGCGCCGGCAAATCTGCGAGGTCATGGCGGCCGAAGGAATCACCGACGCCCTGCCGGAGAACGTGGTGATCACTGCCGGATCCCAGTCGGCCCAGGATGTCGCGACGAAGGTCTTCTGCAACCCGGGTGACGTGGTGCTGGTGGAGAACCCGACGTACGTGGGTGCGTTGAACACGTTCGAGGCGTACCAGGTGCAGGTGGAACCGGTGGAAATGGACGACGAAGGCCTGGTGCCTGAGCTTCTTGAGGCCAGGATCGCTGCGCTCCAGGCGGCGGGCAAGAACATCAAGTTCCTGTACACCATCCCCAACTTCAACAACCCCTCGGGTATCACCTTGGCGCAAGAGCGCCGGCAGCGGATCGTGGATATATGCCGTGCGGCGAATATTCTGGTGCTGGAAGACAACCCTTACGGGCTGCTGCGGTTCGACGGCCACCCGATCGCTCCGATGCGGGCCGCGAACCCTGATGACGTGATCTATCTGGGCTCGTTCTCGAAGATCTTTGCGCCCGGGCTGCGGATCGGTTGGGCCCTGGTCCCGACCCACCTGCAACGCCGGTTCTACCTGGCCTCGGAGTCCGTGACCTTGTGCCCGCCGCCGCTGAACCAGATGCTCATCTCCGCTTACCTCCGCGATTACGACTGGCGTGGACAGATCGAAACCTACCGCGCGCTGTACGCCGAACGATGCCAGGCGCTGCTCTCCGCCTTGGACGAGCACATGCCCGCCGGCCTGACATGGACACGGCCGGATGGGGGCTTCTTCGTGTGGGTGACGCTGCCTGAGGGCGTGGACACCTACCCCCTGCTGGGCAAAGCCATCGACGCCGGCGTGGTCTTCATCCCCGGCGCGGCCTTCGTCCCGGCGGACGGACCCTCCAACAAGCTGCGCCTCGCATTCAGCGCGGTCCCGCCGGATACGATTGCCGAAGGCGTACGCCGTCTGGCCCCTGTGCTTGCAGCGGCCATCCAAGCCAGCAATGAAGGAGCATCGCTATGACCGGAGTTGTCATTGTAGGAGTCGACGGCAGCGAGACGGCCCTCAGGGCAGCCAAAGCCGCACAGCAACTGGCCATCGGCCTCGGCGCCAGCCTTCGCGTGGTCAGCGCCTTCGACAGCAACCGCACCGAAGTGGTGGAAATTGGCACGGACCGCTGGATCGTGTCCGACGCAGCCGAAGCTGAAGCCGTTGCCCGCGCCGTGGCAGAAGGCCTGCAGGACGAGCGGCTGGAGGTCACCTTCTCCGCAGCCCGCGGCAAGCCCGGCGAAGCCTTGGTCAAGGAAGCCGAAATCCTCGATGCGAGGCTCATTGTCGTAGGGAACCGGCGCATGCAGGGACTCGGCCGGGTCCTTGGCAGCGTGGCGAACACCGTGGCGCACAACGCCCCCTGCGACGTCTACATCGCCAAGACCGACGAACCTTAAGCGATCCGAATCACGCCGCCGGGTGGGCAGCCTCACCCGGCTTTTGGCGTCTTTTGGGCAAGTTCGCAAAGGCAACCGTTATAAAATTGAGATGCCCCCAATGGCGTGAGCCACCTCCACTCTTCGATTTCAGGGGATCTTTCTTTGCTTACTTTGCAGCCTCGTCAGCGCGTCGGACACGACATCCTGCTTGCCCGCCACGGCAACAACATCAGCACCATGCACTTCGACCGCAGCAACGACCGCATCATTGCGCTGCTCGACGACGGTTCTTGGGACAGCGCCCCCAACCTGATCGCCCCGCAGCTGGAAATGCCCGAAACCATGGGCAGCATCTTCCGCAAGGACTGGCGATTCCTCTCCGTGGCGCTCGTGGCCATGCTGACCGTCGCCGCGGTGGCCATGGGAATCAGCGTGGAGATGGCCAACCACATGTCCACCTCCGAGCTGCAGGCACTGCTGGTTAACTACCCGGCTTTCTAGGGCGTTCTTCAGCGCAAAACAAAGGCCGCCGGTGAATCCGGCGGCCTTGCTGCGTTAAGTCAGGGGTTGCCTTCAGAGCATCACGCCGCGCAGCAGGAGCCACAGGCCGGCGATCACGCCACCACCAAAAACTGAGCCCGCAATGACTTGCGCCAGGGTGTGGGCACGCAACACCACCCGGGACCAGCCGACGGCGGGGATCAGCAGGAGCAGGGGCACGCACGCGGGGCCGAACATGAAAACCGAGATAACCGCTGCGGCCGAGATCGCCGAGGCGTGCCCGCTCATCTTCCAGAACGCGCTGACCACTGCCAGCACAGCGATTCCGCCGATCAGCGCAATGATCATGACCGCTATGCTGACGGGCCCGTTCAGCCACTGCAGCACCAGGAGCCCGGCTACCACTGAGGCCAGCGCCAACAGCAGCAGAGGAGTGCGCTGGCGCCGATCGCTGACGTGGTGGTCCGTGATCCTGCCCAGCTTCACCATCACCAGGACGTAGGCCAGGGGCAGGACGCAGACGAAGAAAGCGCCCAGCAAACCGAACCATATGGTCCCCGGGAAGCCGGGTTCAATGGCCGGGCTGATCAGCAAGAGGACGCTCACCACCACGGGAGGCTGGAACACCTCTGTCAACACCCGCGCAACGGTCCTCCACCGTCCCGTGAGGAGCTGCGGCGCGGTAACCATCGGAGCTGCAGTGGCCTTGCCGTCAGTCAAGCAACAGCGCCGGTTCTTCCAGGATCGCGGCGACATCCGCCATGAAGCGGGCGGACAGGTCACCGTCCACCACGCGGTGATCGAAGGAGCCTCCGAGAGTGGTGATCCAGCGCGGGATCACCTCGCCGTCCAGGACCCACGGTTTCTGCTTGATGGTGCCGAACGCGATGATCGCTACCTCGCCCGGGTTGATGATCGGTGTTCCCGTATCAATGCCCAATGCACCGATATTGGTAATGGTCAGGCTGCCGCCCTGCATTTCCGCGGGCTGCGTCTTTCCTGCACGCGCCTTGGTGGCCAATTCATTGAGCGCCAGGGCCAGCTCCTTGAGGGAGAGATCCTGGGCATCCTTGATATTGGGGACCATGAGGCCGCGCGGGGTAGCCGCAGCAATTCCGAGGTTCATGAAGTGCTTGATCTGGATTTCGGCGCCACCGTTGCCATCGGCGTTTTCCACCCAGGTGGCGTTGACGCTCGGGTTCCGTGCGGCCGCCCAAATCACCGCCTTGGCCAGGATGAGCAGCGGTGAAACCTTGATGCCCTCGAAGTCGCGCGAGGCCTTGAGCCGCTTCACGAATTCCATGGTCCGGCTCGCGTCGACATCCACGAAAATGCTGACGTGCGGCGCCGTGAATGCCGAATCCACCATGGCTTTGGCCGTCGCCTTGCGTACTCCCTTGACCGGCACACGTTCGATCCGCTGATCCTGCGGCTTCTTGGAAGCGCCCCAGAACGAGTCTGCCTGGTCCAGTTCCGCGTCCCGCTGCGCCTGGTAGCTGACCAGGTCCTCGCGGGTCACTTCTCCGCGCTGCCCGGTGGCTACTACATCGGCAAGGTCGATTCCGAGGTCGCGGGCGAACTTCCGCACCGGCGGCTTGGCCAGCACCTTGTTGACCAGCCCGCTGATGGTGCCGCTGATCGCCGCGCCGCGGGCCGCGGCCGTCTGGGCCAGTCCTGACTGCGTCTGCACCTGCTGCTGGGCCGGGGCCGCCTGGGTGGAGCCTGCTTGTGCCGGCGCTTCAGGACGCACGACGGCGGCAGCCGCGTGGGGCCTGTGCGGAACCGGAGCCACGGCTGCTTGGGCTTCAAGGACCGCTTGGTGGTCCTGGACCGTTCCTTCAGCGGTTTCGGCGACCCGGTCCGTGGCGACCGCCGCGGGTGCCGGACGTTTGCGCGGGCGGCGCTTGACGGCGTCGGCCTTTGGACCAGAGCCCACGAGCGGACCGCCCGCGAGGGCGTCGCCGGAATCTGCCGGCAACGTGCCGTAGGTGGGTGGCGTGGCCTCGTCCGTTGACAGCTTTCCGTGAATCGGAGTGAACTCCTCGTCGCCGGACGGTGCCGGAGGCTGGGGGGCACCGTCTCCTGGCTGGTTGTCCGAGACGGCCACGATAGGCGTGCCCACCTCAACCGTGACGCCTTCCTGGACCAAGAGCTCCGTGACCGTGCCGGCGAAGGGCGAAGGCAGCTCAACGAGCGATTTGGCAGTCTCAATCTCGCACAGGACGTCGTTGATCGCGACGGTGTCGCCCGGCTTGACCTTCCAAGCCACTACTTCGGCTTCGGTGAGGCCTTCGCCAACGTCCGGCAGGTTGAATTTCTTTACAGTCACAGTGGTCCTCGGATTTTCCGTGCGCCCTGCAGAAGCGGGCTGGATCAGGGCGGGTTAGTAGGCCAGGGAGCGGTCTAGTGCTTCAAGAATCTTGTCGATGTCCGGCAAGTAGTCTTCCTCAACCTTCGCCACCGGGTAGGGCATGTGGAAACCGCCAACGCGGATCACGGGGGCCTCAAGGTGAAGGAACGCCCGCTCAGTAATGCGTGCTGCGATTTCGCCACCGATTCCGCCAAAGGTCGGGGCTTCGTGGGCCACGATCAGGCGGCCCGTCTTCTTCACCGAATCCTCGATGGTGTCGAAGTCCAGCGGGGAAATGGAGCGCAGGTCCACCACCTCGATGCTTCGGCCGTCTTCCGCTGCCGCGTTGGCAGCCGCCAGAGCGACGGGCACCAACGGACCGTAAGCGACGATGGTGGCATCCGTGCCCTCCCGGAGCACGTGTGCCTTGAACGGATCCTCCGAAAGGCCGGCGTTCTCAACGTCCACCTCGCCCTTGAGCCAGTAACGGCGCTTGGGCTCGAAGAAAATCACGGGGTCCTTGCATTCGACGGCCTTCTGGATCATCCAGTAGGCGTCGTGTGGATTGGACGGGGAGATGATGCGCAGGCCGGCCGTGTGGGCGAACAATGCCTCGGGTGATTCGGAGTGGTGTTCCACGGAACCGATGCCACCGCCGTACGGAATCCGGATGACTACCGGCACGGTCAGCTGGCCATGGCTCCGGGCGTGGATCTTGGCCAACTGGGTGGTGATCTGGTTGAACGAGGGAAAGACGAACCCGTCGAACTGGATCTCGCAGACGGGAGTGTAGCCACGCAGGGCCAAGCCGATGGCCGTGCCGACGATGCCGGACTCGGCCAGCGGACTGTCCACCACGCGGTCTTCGCCGAATTCCTTGATGAGGCCGTCAGTGACGCGGTAGACGCCGCCCAGGTGGCCGATGTCCTCACCCATCAGGAGAGATTTCGGGTTGTTCTTCAGGGAGGCGCGCAGACCCTCGTTGATGGCCTTGGCAATGGTCATGGTTGCCATCAGTTAGCTGCCTCCTCGTCGCTTTCGAAGCCTGCCGAGTATTCCTCGAACCAAGCCAGTTCTTCCGCGATCAGCGGGTGTTGTTCGGCGTACACGTTGGCAAAGGCGTCCCTGATGTTCGGAACCTCAAGGCCGTGCGTTGTGTCCCGCACATAGGTGGCGAGTTCGTCACCGTCGGCCTTGACCTGCTCGAAGAACGCATCGTCCGCCAGTCCTTCGGACCGCAGGTACTTCTCCAGGCGATCCAGGGGATCCTTCTCACGCCAGGCGGCTTCCTCGGCCGACTCGCGGTACTTGGTGGGGTCGTCAGCGGTGGTGTGGGCGCCAAGGCGGTAGGTGTAAGCCTCGATGAGGACGGGACCCCGACCCTCGCGGGCGTGCTCGAGTGCCCACTCCGTGACGGCGTGAACGGCGATGACGTCGTTGCCGTCCACCCGGATGCCCGGGAAACCGTAGCCCTTGGCACGGTTGGCCAGAGGCACCTTCGTCTGGACTTCCGTGGGCACGGAGATGGCCCAGTGGTTGTTCTGGCAGAAGAACACCACAGGTGCGTCGTAGGAGGCCGCAAACACCATGGACTCATGGACATCGCCCTCGGAGCTGGCGCCGTCGCCGAAGTAGGCGATGACGGCGGCCTTGGGATCGGTGGAGTCCACGGCCATCTTCTGGTCGCGCTGGATCCCCATGGCGTAGCCAACGGCATGGAGCGTCTGCGCCGCGAGAACCAGGGTGTACAGGTGGAAGTTGTTCTGGCGCGGATCCCAACCACCGTTGGAGACTCCCCGGAACTGCCGCAGCAACTCCGCCAGATCCACGTTGCGGACCAGTGCGACGCCGTGCTCGCGGTACGTGGGGAAGATGTAGTCCTGTGCCTGACTCGCGTGTCCGGAGCCGATCTGCGCCGCTTCCTGACCGGTCAGCGGCACCCACAGGGCGAGTTCGCCTTGGCGCTGCAGGGCTGTGGCTTCCTGGTCGAAGCGGCGGATCCTGGCCATATCCGCGTAGAAGAGACGGAGCTTCTCCGGATCGATGCGCTTGGCGTAGTCCGAGAAGACTGGATCGGCGCCCAGCTTTCCGTCGGGACCGAGCAACTGGACCATCTCCACGGAATCGTTTGCGGCTACTGCCGCAGACGTTGCCGCCAGAGTTTCGTCGGCCCCAGGGGGCAGTTGTGTCGAGCCCATTCCGTCTCCTTGCTTGCTGCGGCCAAAAGCCGGGCAATGTCTGTCGCTGGGATATATGCCTATTCAGGAATGCATTCCTGAATAGGCATATATTTTGGCTTTCGGTCCTTACTTTATAGGCAGTAAGTAGCGTTGGCGCATTTGTTAACCACTAGGAACCCAGCGGTGCCTTTGTATAACCTGCACAGAGAGCGAGGAAACGGGTGTTGGCCTCAGCCTCTCCAATACTGACCCTGACGCCCTCGTTTCCGAAGGCCCTGACGGACAACGCCTGTTCCGCCGCCAACGCCGCAAACTCGGCGCTGTTCTCCCCCAAATTCAACCAAACAAAGTTGCCTTGGGCCTCAGGTACAAACCATCCAAGCTCCCGGAGGCCGCTGGTGACGCGGTCACGTTCATCCACCAGGCTTTGTACCCTTTCAACAACCTGGTCAAAGTTTTCCAAGGAAGTGACGGCCGCGCGTTCAGCAATTTGGGAGACCGCGAACGGCGTGGCTGTGACCCGCAGGTGTTGTGTGAGCAGTGGACCGGAAACACTGTAGCCAACGCGCAGACCAGCAAGTCCATGGGCCTTTGAGAACGTTCGAAGGACAACCACGTTGGGGTATTTCCGGTACACCTTGATGCCGTCAACGGCCTCGGGATCGCGCACGAATTCCTGGTAGGCCTCGTCGATGACGATGACCACGCTGGGCGGCACTGCCTGGATGAAGCGCTCTGTTTCCTCTGCCGTGAGAATCGGACCCGTGGGATTGTTGGGCGTGCAGAGCAGGATCACTTTGGTCCGCACAGTAACCGCGGCGGCCATCGTGTCGAGGTCGTGGCGCCCGTCCTTGAGGAGCGGGATCTGCACGCTGACCGCCCCGGCGAGGCCCACACAGATGGGGTATGCCTCGAAGGACCGCCAGGCGTAGATGACCTCGTCGGACTTACCATCATCGTTTTGACCGGCAAAGGTGGCCAGGATCTGGTTCAGCGCCCCGAGGCTTCCGGCTCCTGTGACGACGTCGTCAGCAGGGATGTCCAGGAAGTCAGCGAGCGCGTTCCGCAGCTTGCTTGCGAGGGGGTCGGGGTAGCGGTTGATGTCTGACTGGTCCGCGATGGCCTGCAACACTGCGGGAATCGGCGGAAGCGGGTTTTCATTGGACGACAATTTGTAGCTGGTGAGGCCCTCAATGGCAGCCGGGGGTTTGCCTGCGGCGTACTTGGGAAGCCTGTCCACGACCGGACGAGGGAGTACGCCCTCCGGTGCGTTCTCAGAAATAGTCATGGCTTCAAGCCTACTGGCAGCCCGGCCACATTTGCCGTCCGCCAACGGCCGCCCGCGGACAGCAGCGACGGCTGTCCCTGCCAGCTGCGACACAGCCGAGTCCAGCCCGGACACAGCTGGATATGGAAGCATTGGACGCATGGGTTCATTCATCGTTCGCGTCATCATCAATGGACTTGCCTTGTGGGTTGCCAGCTGGCTACTTACCGGGCTTGAAATCTCGACATCGGCCACGGAAAAAGCCGCCACCAATGCGGGCCTGACGGATAACGCAGACACGGTGGGGATCGTCCTGGCATACCTCTTCATCGGGTTGATCTTCGGAATAGTCAACGCGTTCGTCAGGCCCTTGGTGAAGATCCTTTCGCTCCCCGTGACCATCTTGACCCTTGGGCTGTTCACCATCGTGATCAATGCCGCCATGCTGTACCTGACGGCCTGGCTCAGCAGTTTCACTCCCGTGCACCTGACCGTCGACTCGTTCTTCTGGACAGCCATCCTCGCTTCCATCATCATCAGCATCGTCAGCATGGTGGCCGGACTGATTCCTGGCGCCGGCAAGCGGTAGGGCCGGCCGGGACGACTCCGGGCATCACCGACCGGGGGCGCCCAGGGCCATCCGCCCAAGACACTCACCTTGTACCGGCCCCGGACTTGCTCTCCCGGGCACTGGGTTTCGGATCCGCGTGAACCCTTTCAGGCATGGCTTCGCGGACCAACTTGAAGTGGGTAACCGTCGCGGCTCCGCCCGCACCAACAGCGCCCGCGAATGCCGAAGTGGATGCGATCAACGAAGGGTCGGTGCTGGCGGCCGCCAGCTCAGCGCCCCGGGCATAAGCCTCGACGGCGTGCCCAGGCCCCAATCCGGGATCCGTCCCGGCCGGCGCGGACACAGGGTCCATCAAAGTCACCGTTACACGGTCCTTCGTATCCGGATTCACGACCCCTTCGGCCGCCGGCACCCAGTCCTGCACGTGCTCGAAATGCAATGACTTAACGCCCGACGCCGGGCTGATTCCGCCGGTAGGCGACCCGGCTGTCAGAACGAACTTGAGGTTGAATTCTGCAAGGAAGGCCTTATTTTGGCTCAGGTTCATGGCATGCACACCACCTTGGCTGTGGCCAACTGCCACCACCGGATCTCCAGAGGCCGCGCCCGCTTCCCGAAGCGCTTCGGCTATGGCCGGAACCACGTACTGGGAGTCGTATCCAATGGCTTCTGCGACGCCTGCCTCATCCAGGGGATTGCTGCCGCCCAGGTTCTCCCCCTCGGGTTCAGTTCCGGGTATGAGCACCAGCCAGGAGGCCACGCCACCAGCTTCCAGCCGGACAACCTCAATTTCGCCGTTCCCTCTGCCATGGATCTCCTCGACACGCCGCATGCTCCCGGCCATCGACGGGTCCACCGATTGCACCTCTTGCCCTGTCTTTCTCAGCTCTGACTGGCCGTGGAAGCAGTCCCACCGGGGCGAAGGGTAAATCCGACACCGCACGAACGGCATCTTTCGCGGACTTCCCTTCAGGGATAAGTCTGTTGACAATCGCCTCTGATATGTCGCGCCCGAAGGGCAGGAACCAGGTACCCCCGGATAAGCGGAGCTGATCAAGACCCAAGACATGAGGCTGGGTGTTCTTCGCTTCAGCAGCCTCGTAATCCCTCTTGCTCGCCCTGATGTCACCGCTGATGTCCGTCAAGTCCTGGCGCACCACTCCTACCTTCAGCCGGCCCTCAGCGACGCTGTCCAGTGCCGCCCGCCCAGTGGCGAAGGAACCCGGAAGGAAGGGTTCCAACTCGTCCTTGACCCGCAGGGCCTCGTCTTCGACGTCGATGAGCTGCTTCACCAACTGGTCGAGTACGGCGGCGCCCCGCAAGAGTTCGTCGAGTTGGAACGACATTCCTCCAACACCGCCACGGATCCTGAGTTCACCATCAGGCGCTGGAGCAGTCGGCTGGGGCGCGGAGCCGGCATCAACCGGTGCTGCGTCCGCCATCAGCCAGCCATCCCGGTGCTGACATTCACGTTTTGCGAGTGGCGAAGAACTGCTGCCGCAGCGTCATCTAGCGCTTCCCTCGCACGCATCAGGGCCGACGCTTGCAGGGCAACCGTGGTCCTGTACTGGTTTCCGGCCGGGGATTGCCAATCTTCCAGTTGTGCCCGCCGCAGGCTGGAGAGCACTGAGTCGACGTCGTCCACGCATTTCTTGATGCGCCAGGCCAGCCTTTGGACCTCATGGCCTCGTGAGGCGCACTCCAAAGGATCAAAGATGGGCGGGTTGGCTGCGGGCATCAAGCCGACACTCATGGTCCGTGTACTCCAAAGGTTGTTGTGTTGATCGGTAATTCGAAGCTACGGAGGGTGCGGTCCATGCCGGAAGCGGTCAGCCAGGCTATGTGGATAACACCAAGCCGCGTCCACATAGCGTCGTCACCAACTCCCGGGCCTTCGCCGGGGCATGAAAGAATAGGAACCATGGCTGAATCCCCCCGCGTGTCCCTCGCTTCCGAACCCCTCGCCCTTGGTGCCCTCGACGGCCGCTACCGTGCCGCCGTCGCGCCCCTCGTTGACTACTTGTCCGAGGCTGCCCTCAACCGCGATCGTGTTCACGTCGAAGTCGAGTGGCTCATCCACCTGACCAGCCAGTCGGTGCTGCCCGGCGCCGGCCCGCTCTCCGATGACCAGGTCGCCCAGCTGCGCGCCATCGTGACCAGTTTCAACGCCGCCTCCGTCAACGAGCTCGCCGAGATCGAAGCCGTCACCGTGCACGATGTCAAGGCCGTTGAGTACTACATCGGCCGCAGGCTCCCGGCCATCGGCATCGAAAACCTCACCGCAATGGTTCACTTCGGCTGCACGTCCGAGGACATCAACAACTTGTCCTACGCCGTGGGCATCAAGGGTGCGGTGCAGGACGTTTGGCTCCCGAACGCCACTGCGCTGGTCCAGCAGATCCAGGCCATGGCGGAAGCCAACCGCACCGTTCCCATGTTGTCGCGGACCCACGGACAGCCCGCCACGCCCACCACCCTCGGCAAGGAACTGGCAGTGATCGCGCACCGCCTGAACCGCCAGCTCGCCCGCATCGCGAAGACCGAGTACCTCGGCAAGATCAACGGAGCCACCGGCACCTATGCGGCCCACGTTGCTTCCGTGCCCACCGCCGATTGGGAAGCCGTCGCCAAGTCGTTCGTGGAAGGCCTGGGCCTCACCTGGAACCCGCTGACCACACAGATCGAAAGCCACGACTGGCAGGCCGAGCTCTACGCAGACATCGCACGCTTCAACCGCATCCTGCACAACGTCTGCACGGACATCTGGAGCTACATCTCCATCGGTTACTTCCGACAGATTCCGGTTGCCGGTGCCACGGGCTCATCCACCATGCCGCACAAGGTGAACCCCATCCGCTTCGAAAACGCAGAAGCCAACCTGGAAATCTCCAACGGCCTCCTGGACACCCTGGGTGCCACGCTGGTGACCTCGCGCTGGCAGCGTGACCTGACCGACTCCTCCTCGCAGCGCAATATCGGTGTAGCGTTCGGCCACTCGCTCCTGGCAATCTCCAACGTCGCCAAGGGTTTGAAGGCCCTCGACGTCGCCGAGGATGTTCTTGCCGGCGATCTCGACACCAACTGGGAAGTCCTGGGCGAAGCCATCCAGATGGTCATGCGCGCAGAGGCGATCGCAGGCGTCGAAGGCATGGAAAACCCGTACGAGCGCCTCAAGGATCTCACCCGCGGCCAGCGCGTTGACGCCGCCCGCATGCAGGAATTCGTTCAGGGCCTGGGCCTTTCTGCCGAGGCCGAAGCCCGCCTGCTCGCCCTCACGCCTGGCAAGTACACGGGCATCGCCGGCAAACTGGTTGATCACCTCCAGTAAGAAGCGAAGAACGCACGACGACGGCGGGCGGGGCTGGGAGCCTCCGCCCGCCGTCGTTCTTTCCGCAGACGTGCGGCTAGGCTGGAAACCGTAACCTGCGCTCCTCCCCGGTTGGTGCACGCGCCACCTGCGGGCAGACCGGCTGCTGATGGTTGGTCGCCGGCAAACGGGCAGAAGCGCGGGCGGGAACGCACTAACCGAGCTACCACGTGAGGAGCGGAGCAACCATGAAGCTCCTGTTGATCAGGCACGGACAAACACCAGGCAACGTTGCGGGTGAGCTGGACACGGCGTTCCCGGGTCCCGGCCTGACTGAACTTGGCGAGCGGCAAGCAGCGGCGTTGCCGGAGGCGCTCAAGGACGAGTCAATCCAGGCCCTTTACACGTCCACACTGCTCCGAACGCAGCGCACAGTGATCCCCTTGGCCAAGGCGACGGGCCTGGAACCGGAGATCCTGGACGGCGTCCATGAGATCGAGGCGGGTTCCCTGGAGAAGAAGACCGACCATGAATCGCACATGCGTTACATGGGGACGGTGTTCGCTTGGAGCAGCGGAGACCTCGATGTGCGCATGCCGGGTGCGTTCACGGGACATGATTTCTTTGCGCGGTTCGACGCCTCGGTGGAAAAGGTAGCCGCAGCGGGACATGCAACGGCGGCGATCATCAGCCACGGCGCAGCCATTCGTTGCTGGGCGGGCCGAAGGGCGGAGGACATCGACACTCTGTTCGCGGAGACGCATCAGCTGCCGAACACGGGAATCGTGGCCTTGGAGGGTGATCCGGAAAATGGCTGGCGGGTGCTGCATTGGGACCAGATACCTGTTGGTGGCCTGGCGTTGGCGGACCAGACGGCGGACGATCCCACCGGCGAAGCGCTCTGACCCGGGCGTAAAGTGGGCCCCGCAACGCGTCCTCAGCAATTCTCCCGAAGCTTACGCACAGGAAACACGGCGGTAACCGCTGCTTCCTAGGATTAATTCGCATCAACACCTCAGCGGGACAAAGCGAAGTGAGGCACACATGCAAACGAATCCCCGGCTCAACATCCGGCAGGTCACCTGGGCGAACCCCGTCGGTGCAGACCTTCGCGCAGCGCAGCAGGCAGAGTTGGATTCACGATTCGGTACGACGGATCACGAACCAGGCCCACCACCGTCCGAAGCTGATACGGCAGTGTTTGTTGTGGCCTACGAAAAATGCTCGGGGCAACCCCTGGGATGTGGCGGCTTGCGGATGCTCGACGAGAACACGGCCGAAATCAAGCGACTGTATGTGGTTCCCTATGCAAGGGGTTCCAAAGTGGCCAGTTCCATCCTGGCGGCACTCGAAGCGCAGGCACACTCGCACGGATTCACTGTCATCGCGGCGGAGGCGGGGTCGGCGCAGTCGGACGGACGCAGCTTCTACGAGAGCGCCGGCTTTGCGGAGGTCCCCAATTTCGGACCATACATAGGGATCAACGACTCGCACTGCTATTCCAAGCAGATCGATTCCCACAGTGCATCGCACACGGCCATGGCGTAGGCCCCCATCTGGGTCGCATTTGTGCGCGTTTTGAGGTGTCTAAACGCGCACAAATGCGACCAAGTTGGGCGAGGAAACGCAACATCCGGCGCACGTCCCCACACTTCGATAATCTCGGCATATGGAAAAAGCAGACATTACCTTCCGCACCCGCAAATGGGTGCGGCCCGAGGACCTCAACGCCAACGGCACGCTCTTCGGTGGCAGCCTGCTGAAGTGGATCGACGAAGAGGCCGCGATCTACGCAATCCTCCAGTTGGGCAATGGCCGCGCCGTGACCAAGTACATCTCGGAGATCAACTTCGTCAGCTCCGCAGTCCAGGGCGACCTGATCGAAATGGGCCTGACTGCCAAGAAGTTCGGCCGGACCTCGCTGACCATGAGGGCCGAAGTGCGCAACATGATCACACGCCAAAGCATCCTGACCATCGAGGAGATCGTGTTCGTGAACCTGGGCGTTGACGGTCGCCCTGAGCCGCATGGCTACACCGAAATCACGTATGACCGCGACCGCATCCCCAACCACCACCTGACCAAGACCCTGGAGCAGGACTGAGCCGTCCGGCGTCGTACGCTTTTCCCGCAGCGGCGGGGTGAGGCAGCTATTGCAGGTAGCGGAACACCGTCCACGTCTGGGCATTGAGGCAGCAATCCGACAGGTGCCGGGCGCTGAAGGTGGCTTTGCGGGTGTTTCCCGCGGAACGGAAAATCGCCTTGCCTCCGCAGGCGAGGCATACGAACTGCGGCCGGCGGGGTTCCTGCCGGAAGTTGTCCAAATTGTCGAAGTCCTCTGCGTCCCAGTCTTTGCGGTCAGCGAGGCACAGTGCCCTTTTCATCGCGGTGGCTTTCGTTCAAAGAGGCTGTTAATACGGGTGCTGGCGGCCGCGGGAACGCGGCCGCCAGCTTGTGTTTTCCGGTGACGGGAGTGTGTGCCACCGGAACCTGTTCCGGCGCTGGGTGAATCAGCGCCGGTCGAACGTGAGCCCGCCGGGAACCTGGAAGGTGGGCATGAGTTCGAGCATGCCCACGTTCACGTGGCGCGGGGTTTCGATCGCGTAGTCCAGGGCGTTGACGATGTCATCCGTGGTCAGGGACTCGTAGCCCTCGTAATAGGTCTGCCAGGCCTCTTCCATGGCCTCCGGGGTGCCGCCCATGTTCCGGCCGAAGATCTCGGTCTCCACCCGGCCCGGGCAGATCTCGGTGACACGGATCCGCTTGCCCACAGTATCGTTCCGCAGCTGCCGGGAGATCTGGTGCACCGCGGCCTTGGTGGCGTGGTACACCGTGTGGCCGTAGAAGTTGTACACCCCGGCGATGGAGCTGATGTTGACCACATGGCCCAGGTCCCGTTCCACCATGCCCGGCAGGACCAGGCGGGTGAGCTGGAGCAGGCCGCGGAGGTTCACGTCCACCAGTTCGTCGATGTCCTGCTCGGAGGAATCCAGGATATTGCCCGGACGCGAGACGCCGGCGCAGTTGACCAGGACATCGACCTTGAGGTCACCCACGGCGGCGGCCAGGGCGGCGGTGTCGGTCAGGTCCACCACGTGCGGGGTGGCGCCGGTGCGCTCGGCCAGTTCAGCGAGGCGTTCCTCGTTACGGGCCACGGCGTGCACCGTCAGGCCACGCTTGGCCAGACGCTCGGCGATCGCTGCACCCATACCGGTGGAAGCACCGGTAACCAAGGCAGTGGTGTAGTCGGAAAAAGACATGGGATCCTCCAAAAGGCGGGGAAGGGGCGGGCGCCATCAGTAGGAGACGACGCCCGCCGGTGGTAAAAACTTAGGCGTCGCGCAGCGGTTCGTGTGCGCGGTCCTTGACGGTGCTGACCGCGATGAGCGTGCCCAGTGCGGTCACCACTGCGTAGAAGGCCGGCATGTAGATGTTGTTGGTGCTGCTGATCAGCCAGGTCATGAGCAGCGGCGCGGTACCGCCGAACAGAGCCGAGGAGATGTTGTAGCCCACTCCATAGGCGGAGTAGCGGACCCGGGTGGGGAACAGTTCCACGAGCAGGATGTGGATGACTGCGGTGTGGCCGGCGAAGACGACGGCCATGATGCAAGCGCCCAAAATGGCGAGGCCCATCTGGCCGGTGGCAATCAGGGCGTAGGACGGGATGCCCAGGACAGCCATGGCGATGGCGGAACCGGCAATGACCTTCTTGCGGCCCAGGCGGTCCGAGAGCGCGCCCATGAACGGAATCGCGATGCAGATGACCACGAGGCTGCAGGCGGTGACAAGCAAGGCCTCGCCGATGGTGAAGTTCAGCTGCTTGCCCTTGAGGAACGTAGGCATGTAGGAGAAGAGGACGTAGTAGCCGGAGCCGTTCATCAGCGGGATAAAGAGAGCCAGGAGCATGGCACGGCGGTGGACCGGGCTGGCCAAGGCCTCCTTGAGCGGGTTCTTGGAAAGACCGCCCTCTTCCTTGAGCTTTTCGAAGTTGGGCGTGTCGCTGATGGCCTTGCGGATGTACCAACCGATGATGCCCATGGGGATGGCGACCAGGAACGGGATGCGCCATGCGAACGAACCGAACCCGCCGCCGTCGATCGCTGCCTGGGTGAGCCATGGCGACATGGCGTAGGCAACCAAGGTACCGGTGAGGAGTGCTGCGAACGATGCGATCTGGGCGTAGGAGGTGATGATGCCGCGCTTGCCCTCGGGGGCGTGTTCAGCGAGGAAGGTCATGGCGCCGGCCGCTTCGCCGCCGACGGAGAAGCCCTGGACCAGGCGCAGGAGCACCAGGAGGATGGGTGCCGCGATGCCGATGGCCGCATAGGGCGGAAGCAGGCCGATTCCGGCGGTGGCGATGCTGATGAGCATGATCACGAAGACCAGTAGCTTCTGCCTGCCGATCCGGTCACCGAGGTAGCCGCAAACGATGGCGCCGAGCGGGCGGACGAAGAAGGAGACCGCGTAGCCGGCGAACACGAAGAGCAGTGCGTTGTCCGGGTTTCCGGGGGCCAGGAAGACGAGCGCCAGGGTTCCCGCCATGAAGGCGAAAATGCCGTTGTCGTACAGTTCCACGAAGATGCCAACACAACCTGCGGTGACAACCTTGCGGGTTTGACGGCCCGTTAGCCGCTCGTGCTGCCCTACGGCAGCGGTAGTGCTTGCGGTCATGAGTTTTCCTTACTGGGATGAGCGTAGCAACGCCTACGAGTTACGACGACAGGTTCGTTCAGCTGCATACCGCAACCGGAAGGTCCTGCCACTGGGGACGGCATCCAATGCCGAGGAGTCCGAAGACGGTGTTGACGGATTCGCGGAGGGCTTCGAGCTGGGCCCGCGAGCGTCGATGGGCGGCAGTTGCTTCTGCCACTGAGGTTTTCCGAAAACGGACTTTGTCCCCCGGCCGGGCTTGGGCCAGGACATCCAGTCCGGTGCTGGTGACCACTGCAAGGACGGGATACCCGGCGGTCACGCCGCGCCCACGGTGCAGCACCAGCAGTTCCTCCCTCGAAGGAACCTCGACGGCGCCCACTGGCACACCGCGGGAAAGCACCTCACCGCTTGAGGTTCTTTCCGGCAGTTCGCCACCGAGCCGCAAACCAATGTGGTTGCTGCGGCCGCTGACCGTGTACTCGGAGGAGAAGAGCAGTTCGCCGGATTCGCCGAATTCGGTGACGTCCGGTCCGTCGGTCACCTCGACCACCAGGTCTGAACCCATGCTGGGCCGTTCCAGCCCGAGCCGGAACAGCGGGAGGTCGAAGTACGGTTGCCGGACGGGACCCACGCTGCGCCGGGTGGCAAGGGTGGTTCCTTCCTTGAGTTGCAGGCCGAAGCCAACCACGGTGTCCGGGGCAACGCTGTCCAGCAACGTCTCAGCTTCCACCGAACCATGGATGGCCAGATAAGCGCGAAGACCGCGGTGGATGCCACGGATGGAAACCGATTCACCGGCGCGGACCGAGACCGGCTCCCACTGGCTGCACGGGCGTCCACCGACGGTGAGCGTCAGGGGCGCACCCGTGACCGCTATCAGGATGTCCACGGTGGTGGTCATCCGGAAGTCGAGGGCGGTGATTTCCACGACGGGTTCGTTGTCCAGGTTTCCGGCCAGGATGTTGGCTGCCCGCGCCGAGTACTGGTCCAGTGCGCCATTGACGGGAAGCCCGAAACGGGGTCCGCGGAAACGTCCCAGGTCCGTGACCACCGAGTTGCCGGGCTGCTGGATGCGGATTTCGCCGGTCATGGCTGCACCTGCGCTTTCAGTTCCTGCCCGGCCAGCGCGCTGAAGTCCCCAGCAGGGATCTGCCGGAAGCGGAGAATATCGCCCGGCTTGTACGGCACCAGCGGCTCGCGGCGGATATTGAGGACGGACAACGGCGTTTGGCCGATGACGCACCAGCCACCTGGAGCAACAGCCGGGGCGATGACCGCCTGGCGGCCAGCTACGGACACGGCGCCGGCAGGCACGCTGAGGCGCGGATCCTTCAAACGGGGCACGGGCTTGGGGAATGCCGGTCCGTCCATCATCGGGGAACCCGCCGGCGCGCCGAGGCAACGAATGGTGTAGGTCTTTTCCGTGTGGAGGCGGATGACGTCCTCCACGGAAATGCCCTGGTATTCGGCAACCCTCTCCAGGTCCGGGCCATACTCGCCGCCGTAAACCACGGGAACATCGAACTCGCGCGGCGCGGCGCTGTTCCCGGCGGTACGGCCGAGTTCACCCAGGCCGAGTTTTACGAAGGCCCGCATCTGTCCGGCCGAAACCATCACGGGATCGAACTCCACCAACACGGAATCGTAGGTGGGAACTGCGGCGTGGAGGCCTTCTGCACCGCACTCCTCCAGCCAGTCAGCCAAGCGGTGGACAGTCAGCCAGTTGTCTTCGCTGGCTTCCGAGATCGCTACCACGCGGAGTGCCGAATCACCCGATTCGTAGATCTCAGTGGGGGCCACTGTCAGGACGGACATGTCAGGCTGCCTTCTTCTTGGCATCCATGACCTGCGCGACCGGCGCAATGTGGACACCGGCGGAGATAAGCTCCGAGCGGATCAGGCGGGCCAGTTCAACGGCGCCGGGGTTGTCTCCGTGCAGGAGGACGGTGTCGACGTCGATGTCCATGTCCACGCCGTTGGCACAACGAAGCTTGCCGTCAACCACCATGCGCAGCGTCCGCTCCACGATCTCGGCAGGATCGTGCAGGACGGCGCCGGGCTGGCTGCGGGGAACCAGCGTGCCGTCTTCCTGGTAGGCGCGGTCCACGATGCCCACGATGGCCACATCCAGTCCGGCTTCGCGGGAGGCCTTGGCCAGTTCACCCTCCTGGGCTACGACAATGAGCTCGTTGTCCACACGGGCCGCAGTTTCTGCCACAGCCTTGGCGTAGTCGGCGCGAACAGCAACCAGGTTGCCCAAACGGCCGTGGGGTGCGAGGTGCGTGACCTTGGTGCCGTGGAAGGCGGCGAAACCGTTCAAAGCTCCCAGCTGGTACAGGACATCGTTCTGCACTTCGCCCGCGCTCAGGCCCATGTCCCGGCGACCGAAGCCCCGGAGGTCGGGAAAGCTGGGGTGTGCTCCGATGCCCACACCCCGACGGACGCATTCGGCGACGGTTGCAGCCATGATGTCCGGATCCCCCGCGTGGAACCCGCATGCGATATTCGCGCTTGTGACGATCTCCAGGAGTTCGGAATCGTCGCCAATCGTATAGGCGCCGAATCCTTCTCCGAGATCCGCAACAAGATCAATCATCGGGTTCACGTGGTTCTCTTTCCGTGGTTTGCCTTTAGAACCGGAAATGGCACAAAAAATCCCTGCGCGGATTGTTTGAATTCCCGGTAAATGGCAGACGCTCGTGGAATCCAAAGCGTCGCCTGAAGTTCTTTATAGAAGTCTCGCACCGGTCAACCACCCTGCACAAAGACCTAATAGCTATCCCGTGATAGCTCTCCGTTATGACACACACCACCGTGCAGTGTGGCGGGGGTCCCATGGGCCGCCAGGTGCCGGGTGCGTCTATATTTGATCATCGGGACTTGCCACCCGAGGGATTCCCCTACCCGGCGATCGTGGCTCCCAAGGAAGGTAGATCCATGGACACGCGGAAGCTCTCATACTTCGTCCAAATCGTCGACTCAGGGAGCATCACGAAGGCCGCCGCGGCACTCCACGTTGCCCAGCCCGCGCTCAGCCAGCAGGTCTCGGCGCTGGAAAACGACCTCAAGCAACGCCTGCTGATCCGCAGCAAGCAAGGAGTGGAACCCACAGCCGCCGGGCACACGCTGTACCGCCACGCGCAGTCGATCCTTCGCCTCGTGGAACAGGCCAGGCAAGACGTTGCGACGTCGGGAGCGGCGCCTTCCGGACGGGTCTCCATAGCGATCGCACCGTACAGCATGGCCTCCAGCCTGACCCCCCAGATCATCAGCGAGGTGGGCCGCCGCTACCCTGACATCGTGGTCCACCTGACGGAGATTTTTGGCGGTGTACTGAGCGAAGCGATCAAGAACGGCCGCCTGGACATGGCGCTCATCTACGAGCCCGGGAAGATCCGCGGGGTGCAATTCACCACCATGATCGTGGAGGACCTCCACCTTGTGGTTCACCCTGACGTGGACCTCAATCACGGCAAGAACACCATCACCCTGAAGGAAGCCAGCTCAGTGGGCCTGTTCCTGCCGGAAAAGAACCACACACTGCGGCAGATTATCGAGAAGGGCATGGCAGACCAGGACCTCGAGCTCCGGCTGGTGGGCGAAGTAGAGTCCGTCCCCTCGCTGACCCGCCTGATCAGGGCAAACCTGGGCGGAACGGTCGTCCCGAAATCAGCCGCCGACGCCCTGTTCCCGGACCAGGACTTCAAGGTGCTCCGGATCGTGGAACCCGGACTGCAGAGCAAGATCGCACTCTGCACGCCCGATCACGAGCCGCTCTCCGAGGCAGCCTCCGCCGTGCTCCTGGTGGTCAAGGAGATGCTCCACCAACAGCTCATCTCAAAGTACGGAACCGACCCCGTGAAGCTGCCCGCGCATCCATAACAAAGTCTTATCCGGACAGACAGCTTTGGTCTTATTCAAAACCGTGTGAGTTTCCTAATATCGAATTAACAAGAAATTCGAAATACAGCCTACGGAGACCGCGGGCCTGTTCAAAGGATAAAACGGTGAAAAAGATCAGCACGACCGGATGGGTTTCCAATCCAACCCGTGGAACGATCAGCGCACGTACCGGATTTCACTGCCCCCGGAATGGTTTCTGGCGTCCCATCGGCGGGATCGGCGAACCACTCTTCGTCTTCGAAGGCAGCCTGATGCCGGCACACGCCGGAAACAGCATCGAATGGCACCTCGTGGACACCCGCCCCGGACACTCGGGCCTGGACTGAAACCCCGCCAGTTGGGCGGCACCGCCCAACCCGGCCACCCGGCGTCGTACGTCCACCACAAGCTGCTGCACCCCTAAGGCGCCCTGTCTCCGACAAGGCGCCTTTTCCGTGCCCGCCACACGCCGCGGACCACGCCAAAAGGCCGGCCACCGCGCTCCCACAAGACGCGGTGACCGGCTCCTTGGTTTGGGAATCTAGTCCTCTACCAGGAGGCCCTTCTGCTTGAGCTTCTCCGTGAGGCCGCAGAGCTCGATGGTGTTGCCGCCGTCGTGGTAGAGCTTGATGAGTTCGCGCTCGTGGTCGTCGCGGGCCTGGGACAGTGCGATGACTTCCTCGGCCTCTTCCCGACGGACCACTACGACGCCGTCCGCGTCGCCGCGGAGGATGTCGCCCGGGTAGATGATTTCGTCGCCGAAAACGATCGGGTGGTTGATCGGGCCGAGCGTTTCCTTGACCGTGCCCTTGATGCTGACGCTGCCGGAGAACACCGGCAGGCCGAGTTCGATCAGGTCCTGGGTGTCGCGGACGCCCGAATCGGTGACCATGGCCGCAATTCCCTTGGCCTTCATGGCGTTGCCCAGGACATCGCCGAACGTGCCGGCCTCGGCCATTTCTTGCGCACCGACCAAGACGACGTCGCCGGCCTGTGCGTAGTGGATGGCAACCTGGAGCATGAGGTTGTCCTGCGGAGCGCAGGCCACGGTGACGGCCGGGCCACAGAAGGACATGGAACGGTCGATCGGCTTGATTTTGGAGCTCAGCGCGCCGCGGCGGCCTTGTGCTTCGTGGATCGTGGCCGAGGAGAACTTGGCGAGGCGGCCGACGACGTCAGCGTCCGGGCGCTCGAATTTGGTCTTGACGTGGATCATGGTGTGTTCCTTCTAGTTGAGTGCGTTGACGGCATCGCGGATGGAATCCACGCCCGCGTTGATGGTCTCCAGCGAGGTGGCGAAGGAGATCCGGAAGTACGGGCCCAGTCCGTAGGCCGAGCCCTGGATGACAGCCACACGGGCGGCGTCCAGCAGGTAAAGCGTGAAGTCCTGGTCGTTCTCGATGACGCGGCCGTCGGGAGCGGTCTTGCCGATCACGCCGGAGCAGTTCACATAGGCGTAGAACGCACCCTCCGCCGGCGCAACGGACAGGCCGTTGATGGCGTTCAAACCTTCGACGGCGGCGTCCCGGCGCTTGCGGTAGACCTCCACGCTGTCGCGGACGAAGGACTGGTCACCATTCAGTGCGGCGGCTGCGGCTGCCTGGCTGATCGACGACGGGCAGGACGAGGTCTGCGACTGCAGCTTGTTCATGGCCGCGATCAGCGGTGCCGGGCCGACTCCGTAGCCCAGGCGCCAGCCGGTCATGGCGTAGGCCTTGGAAACGCCGTTGACCAGGAGGATGCGGTCCTTCAACGCCGGGGCCGCGGTCACCAGGCTGGTGACGCGGCCTTCGCCGAAGTACACCTCGTCATAGATCTCATCGGTAAGGACGAAGACCTGCGGGTGTTCCTCAAGGACCGCGCCGAGCGCCTGCAGCTCCTCGCGGGAGTACACGGCGCCGGTCGGGTTGGACGGCGCGTTGAGGATCAGCCACTTGGTCTTGGGGGTGATGGCTTGCTTGAGGGCCTCGGGGGTGAGCTTGAAGCCGGTTTCCTCACCACAGGGGACGATCACCGGAGTGCCGTCGTTCGCCAGGACCATGTCCGGGTACGACACCCAGTACGGAGCCGGGACAATCACTTCGTCGCCTTCGTTGAGCGATGCCATAAGCGCCACATACAGGACCTGCTTGGCGCCGCCGCCGATGGTCAGTTGGTTGGCTCCATAAATGTGGCCGGTGTCGCGCTCGATCTTGTTGAGGATCGCGCTTTGCAGCTCGGGGGTACCGGTGACCGAGGTGTACTTGGTCTCGCCTTCTCCGATGGCGGCGACAGCTGCTTCTTTGATGTGGTCCGGGGTGTCGAAGTCCGGCTCGCCGACGGTCAGGTCGATGATCGGGATGCCTTCAGCTTTCAGTTCGCGGACGCGGGCGGCCGCGGCGACGCTGGCTGAGGCCTTGATGCGGGTGACCCTCGACGCCGGCAGGAACTCGGACATGTCTCCTCCAGGAATATGGAACTCAGGACGCGCGGATTCGCGGATCCCTTTGTTCGAGACTAGGTACTGGCGGAGGGCTCTGGATAAGACCTAATGTGCGTGGATTCATAAGGGGGCCTTATGACATGGGTCTCTCTTGAGGTTCAAGGCGCGAGTTTGCGCGCAAATGTGCCTGCTTCCATGCACTTTGCTTATGGGTTCACGCGGTATTGGTATTTCCATACGCAGGTGAACGCTGCCTAGATTCGAGGGGTTACAGGGGTCAGAGACGCCGTTTTCGAAAGGGAGACCATGCCAGCGCAAACCCGGCCAGCCCAGCCGTTGCAGGGCCGGTCAGCAACCGGCCGGTACACCTACCGCGCCGGCTCTGCTGCACGCCCTTCCTCGGCCGCCAGCCCGGAACACACCAAACTTGTCCATGCCCTGGGCGTACACCGGCAACTCCTTTCCCACGCCGCGAGTTCCATCAGGACCCTCACCGCGGCGAGGAACGACATGATCGCCCAGGCCGTGGAGGACGGACTTACCCTGGCCACGCTTGCCGCGGTGACCGGCGAGAACCTTCGCACCGTGCGAACCATTGCTTTGGCTTATGACGATCTCCACGTAAGCGGACTCCCCCGGCAGGCCCAGTTGGACGCGTTGAAGGCCAAGAGCCAAGAACTGAGGGCCGCCGAAAGCCACCGCGATGCGATCGCGGAGCGCAGGGAGGCGCTGATTGTCATTGCCTTGCGCACCCAGGTGTGCGATGACCTGGAGCTCGCCTCACTGACCGGCCTGACCCCGGACCACATCCGCCGCTCCACCCGGGGCGTGGCCCGTCCGGCTTAGCAGCCGTTGTTCCGCGGCGGGTTGACCGGTAGAACGGAGTGATGAGCGACGTAAATTCATGGATGGACCAGTACGTGCGCGCCTGGGCCTCTAATGACCCGAAAGACATCAAGGCCCTCTTCACCGAGGACGCCGTCTACAACACCCGGCCCCATGACCAGGAGGCCTGGCACGGGCAGGAGGCGATCGTTCAGGAATGGTCCGGGGACTCCTCGGACCAGCCCGAAGACTGGACCTTCGAGTGGACCCTCCTGGGCCGGGACGGGGACACCGCGTTCGTGCAGGGTCTCACCACGTACCTCAATGGCCAACCCACTTACGACAACCTTTGGGTCATCCGATTCGCAGAGGACGGCCGGGCCCGCGAGTTCACGGAGTGGTACATGACCCGTAAGGACACGCCCTCACCACCCAACTGAGTCGCAATTGTGCGCGTTTTGAGCGGTCAGAACGCGCACTAATGCGACCTACTTGGGTGCGCCGGCGACGATGACTTCCTGCGCCTGCCGTCGGAGGGGAACGAGGTCTTCGGCGCTAAGGGCAGCGTCGGTGACAATCGCCGTCGGCAGGTCGATGCCGCAGATCTTCACGAACCCCACGCGGTTCATTTTGCTGGAGTCGACGGCGGTAATCACCCTGTCCGCGACGCCCACCGCTGCCTTCTTCACGGCGGCGTCGTCGGGATTCCATTCCGTGAAGCCTTGTTCCAGCGAAATACCGCTCGCCGTCATGACGTACGCGTCGAAGTGGTGTCCCCGCAGGTAGTCGATGGTGTCCGCACCGCTGAGGCTGAGCTCCGCCGGGCGGACTGAACCTCCGGGCATGATGAGGTTCACCGACGTGGACCGTGCGAAAGCCCACGCGATCCGCAGCGACAACGGGCACACGGTCACTTCACGGTCGACGAGGGCTTCGGCCACAGCGAGGCCTGTTGAGCCGCCGTCGAGAATGATGGTGTCGCCGTCGTCGATCAAAGACGCAACCCGCTCGCCGATGAGTCGCTTCTGGTCCGCGTTGATCTTCTCGCGAACGGGAAAGGGCGGCTCGTAGCTGCTGCCAAACGCCAGCTTGGCGCCGCCGTGGAAACGCTGCAGCACGCCGTCGTTCTCGAGCATTTCAAGGTCGCGCCTGATGGTCATTTCCGTGACTCCCAGGCGAAGCCCCAACTCGCTCACGGTTGCCTTGCCCGTCTCCTGCAGGATCTCGAGCACACCCTGGTGCCGGCGTTGCTTAGCGCTGGTCATCTCTTGTTGCCCCTCTCAGGCCACGATCACTCAAGCCTCATTCAAACACTTTCGGGAGACCATTGACAATCGGATTAACACAAAATATTGTCGTTCGAACATCAATAATGTTTGAATCGGAACCGAGGCAAGCACCGCCCGGACCGCACAAAGGAAGTTGAACCATGACTGAAGTGACTCCGTTCGAGCTCGATATCGCGGAGCAGCCCGCAGCCCTCCGAAGGCTGGCAGAGGCCGGAATCCCACAGTTGGACGCCCTGACCACCAGGACATGGGACCGGATCATCCTGACCGGCATGGGTTCCTCCGACTACGTGGGCATCCCCACTTGGCGGACCCTGACAGCACTGGGACTCCCGGCGCAGCTGATCGACTCCGGCCAGCTCCTGGACAACCCGGGCGCAATCACCCCGAACACCCTCCTGATCGCCACGTCCCAGTCCGGGGCGAGCGGCGAAACCGTGGAGCTCCTGAACCGCCGTGCCGCCGGGGAGATCGCACAGGCCACCTTGGTGGGCATCGCCGATCCGGAAGACAGTCCGCTCGCCCAGGCCGCCGACGTCTTCCTTCCCCTGCACAGCGGCCCCGAAGCCACCGTTAGCACCAAGAGCTACCTCAATTCCATGGCAGTCCACCGGTTGGTGGCCGCCGCGTTCGCCGGGGAATCGCCCGCTGCCGTACTCACCGAGATCGCCGCCACGGCGGACACCGTGGAAAACCTCATTGCGGCTACGGACGTGAAGGACGTGGCCACGGCAACAGCCCTCCACCCGCAACGCCGACTGGTCTACATGGGCCGCGCCGACGAATCCGCCACGTCCCTCTTCTCCGCGCTCATCACCAAGGAATCGTCCAAGGTACCCGCCGAGGGCTTCATCGGTGGCCAGTTCCGCCATGGACCCTTCGAACTTGCGGGTGACGGCCTCACCGCGGTGCTCTACGGCATGCGCCAGGAGACCCCCGATGAAAGCCTGCGGAGGCTGGCCGCGGACCTCGTCGCCACCGGCTCGCAGGTTGTCCTGGTGGGCGACGACCGGATCGACGGCGCCCTCACCGTCCCGGCCAATGGCACCTCCCCGTTCGGCAACCTCGCCGCCAGCACGGTTGTGGCCGAACACCTCGCCGTGAATCTGGCCCGGGCCAACGGAGTGGTTCCCGGCGAATTCCGCTACGGCAGCAAGATCACGACGGCCATCTGATGAGCAACCCAGCAACCCTGGAGACCGTCCGGATCGGCGTCGACCTCGGCGGCACAGGCACCCGGTTCGTCGCCGTTGCCGCCAACGGCGACGTCCTGTCCCGACTGGCCGTCCCCACACCGGAAGGCTTCACGGACGAATCACCCAGCAGCTTCCTTTACCGCCGCATCCGGACCGTAGCCGGCGAGCGCACCATCAGCAGCATCGGCATCGGGGCCAGCGGACCGGTAGACCCGGAAGGCATTATCCGGAACCCGGACACCTTGCCCGCGTTTACCAATGCTCCGTTGGTGCCCGAACTCGCCGAAGCGTTCGGCGTACCGGTCGCCATAGATAACGACGCCGTCTGTGGAGCAATTGCCGAGCAGCGGGTGGGTGCCGCCCAAGGATCGCCAAGCCTCCTGCACATCACCTTGGGGACGGGCATCGGCTCGTGCTTGCTGTTGGAGGGCAAGCCGCTCCGCGGCGCCGACGGCATGCATCCGGAAGGCGGGCATATCGCCGTCGGGCGTGAAACCGAGCCCTGTTACTGCGGGCGCAAGGCCTGCTGGGAGCAGGCGGCATCGCGCCAAACGTTGCAGAAGACGGCGGCGAAGCTGCTCGCGCTGAAGCCGACCGACAGGACGGCGTTGACGGAGCTCGCGTCCCGTGCCCGGGCCGGGGACGAGCGGGCGTTGGCCGTGTTCGAGGACTACGGGACCGCCGTCGCCGATGGGCTTGGCACACTGCTCGCCGTTTACCGTCCGCACAGCGTGGTCCTGGGCGGCAGCGCCGCCGAGCACTACGAACTGTTCGCTGCCAGCCTCGAACAGTACTTGAAAACACTCGGCGTCTGGATCCACTTCGGTGAGCTGTCCAAGACAGGCATCGACGACTTCGGCGGGGCCATCGGTGCCGCCTACCTCGAAATACCCATCGCCTAAGCGGTAAACCCCCATCGCATCACGTAGTTCAAAGGAGAGCAGTATGTTGACCAGTCAAGAAGACGTGCTGCCGCCGTCGGAGAACAAAGCTTCCGACGCCGGCTTGCAGCGAGGTTCCATTGGCCTCGGTGGCACCTTGATGCAGTCGATCGCCCAGATTTCGCCGACCCTGGGCGTCTTCTACACCATCGCCTTCACCACCGGACAGGCCGGGGCGTCCGCTCCGCTGACGTACCTTTCGGCATTCCTGGTGTGCCTGGTGATCGCCGTCCCCATGCTGGGACTCGCCAGGCACCTCCCATCGGCAGGCGGGTTCTACACGTACGTTTCCGCGGGGATTGGCCCGAAGGCAGGGTTCATGACCGGTTGGTTGTACGCCATCATGGTCACGATCGTTCCCGCGGCGCTGGCTGCCTTCACCGGCGCGGTCCTCGCGGACGAACTCGGGCCGAAATACGGCATCGGGATTCCGTGGTGGGCCTACGCCGCAGCGATCCTGGTGATCTGCTTCGCCTGCGCGTACCGGGGCATCGTCATCTCCATCAAATTCCTGGTGGTCATGACGATCTTCGAAATGGCTGTTGGCCTTGGCCTCGCCGTCACGGGCATGTTCCAGCCCGGCCCCGGTGGTGTGAACTTTGACGGCTTCAACCCTGCCAACGTCCAGAACCCGTCGGGCTTCTTCCTCGCCGTGGTGCTCTCGATCTTCGCGTTCACCGGATTTGAGAGCGCCGCTGCCGTGGGCGATGAGTCCAAGGACCCCAAGCGGATTGTCCCGAAGGCCATCTTCGGCTCGCTCCTGCTGATCGGCGCGTTCTACGTTGTCACCGCCTGGGGCCTGCAGATCGGTTGGGGCACCTCGGACATCGAAGCACTCGCGGCGTCTCCCACGGCTCCCGCTTTCGTCCTCGCTGACCGGCTCTGGAACGGCGCCTCGATCCTGGTGCTCATCGCCCTGGTGAACTCCGGCCTTGGGGTGTGCGTCGCCTGCACCACCAGCGCCACCCGCACCATCTACGGCATCGCCCGGACCGGCGCACTTCCCGAGTTCCTGGCCCGCACGCAGCCCAAGCACCGTACGCCCATCACGGCTGTTTATGTCCAGTCGGCTGTTGCCTTGGGGATCTGCCTGGCTGTCGGCATTCCGATCGGCCCGTACAACCTGTTCAACGTTTTGGGGACCACGGGAACGTTCGTCTACATTCCGATCTTCATCCTCATGAACATCGCGGCTTTCATGTTCTTCCGCCGCAAGCACCCTGCGGAGTTCAACATCCTGGCCCACGTGGTGGCACCGATCATCTCCACGGCTGCACTGCTGACCATCGCCTACTTCAGCCTCGTCCCGCTCCCGGCCTTCCCGGTCCTCTTCGCACCCTTCCTGGCGCTGACCTACATGGCGCTCGGCGCGCTGGTCCTCGTGGTCCGCAACCTCCGCCCGGGTAAGCGCGACTGGATGGCCCGGGCCGGTGAGCTTCCCGACGTCGACTGACGAACCGGCGTCGTACGCCAACCCTTCTGAACCACAACGCAAGTAAACGCACTCAACAATTCAGGACAAGATGAACACCATGGAACACCTTCCATCCTTTGCCGATACGGTCGTAATCGGCGCGGGTACCGGCGGTGCCGCATTCGCCGGCACCCTGGCCGCGCACAGCGATGAAACGGTCCTGCTGGTTGAAGCCGGCCCGGACTACGGCCCCCATTCACAGGGCCAGTGGCCCGCCGACATGCTGGACGCCCGGTCCATCCCGCTCTCCCACGACTACGACCTCCACTCCCGTCGGTCCTCCGGGGAGGGAACGCTGGACCTGCCCCGCGCCCGGATCCTGGGCGGCTGTTCGGCCCACAACGGCTGCACCGCTTCCGTTGGTGCGCGGTTCGAGTACGACGAATGGGCCGACGCCGGGAATCCCGGCTGGGCAGCGTCCGACGTCGAGCCCCTCCTTGACTGGGTCCGTGACCGCTTCCGGGTCCGCACCTACACAATGGAGGAACTGACGCCGCCGCAGCGCGCCTTCGTCAACGCCGGCGTGGCCTCGGGCCTGCCGTTCGCGGACGACCTGGACGATATCGAAGCGGCCGAGGGCATCGGCCCCATGCCGGTCAACGTCGTGGACGGCACGCGCTGGAACAGTGCTTTCGCGTTCCTCGATCCCGTCCGCGAGCGCCCCAACCTGACGATTGCCGGCGGCGTGGAGGTCCAGCGGCTGGACATCGTGGATGGCGTGGCGCGAGGGCTGTTCGTTCTCCATGGCGGCGAGGAGCGGTACATCAAGGCCGGGCGCGTGGTGGTGTCCGCGGGCGCTTACCACTCCCCCGCGTTGTTGCTGCGTTCCGGTGTTGGTCCCGCTGACGAACTGACTGCGCTGGGCATCCCGGTCCAGGCTGATGTGCCCGGTGTCGGCAAGCACCTCCTGGACCATGCGTGCGTTCAACTCGACTTCGCCGGCCAGCCCGGGCTTGTGGAGGAATTGTCGAAGCTGCCGTGGAACCCCGACGAGCAGACCGTGGGCCGTGCCAAGTCCAGTGTCTGCGACGGCGGTCCGTACGACATCCACGTCTTCATGGTGGCCGGCGCCAACAGTGGCCACCCCGGGTTGCCGCCGATCACGCTTTACGGTGGCGCCATGCGGGCCCGCTCCGAAGGTTCCGTGACGCTCAACGCCGATCTCGACGTCGTCAATCCCGTGATCGACCACCGCTACGGCACCGACCCCGAGGGCTACGACCGGACGGTCCTTTCCGAAGCCCTCGAGCTCATGGAATCCATGGTCAGCCAACCGGACCTCGCGGCAGTCCTGGGCTCACGCGTGCCGGGGGCCAAGGCTCCGCTGGAGGACATCGTGAACTACTGCCACCCGGCAGGCAGCTGCAAGATGGGGCCCGCGTCTGACGCGCTGGCTGTGGTGGGCGCTGACGGCGGCGTCCACGGGGTGTCCGGGCTGTACGTCGCGGACGCTTCGATCATGCCGAGCATTACCCGCGGCAACATCAACCTGCCCACGGCCATGATCGGCGCGCGGATTGCTGCCGGGCTGCTTGGCGTGGAACCCGGTGCGGTGACAGCAGCTTCAGCGGTGTGACCCGAACTGAGTCGCAGTAGTGCGCGTTATGAGCGGTCATAACGCGCACTACTGCGACTTACTTGGGTCAGTAGCTGTCGCGTTCGGCTTTCTCCGACACCGGGATGAACGTCTTCGCGAAGCCCTCCGAGGCGCGGGCGAGTACCGCGACGTCGGCGCCGACCAGGACGAAGGAGGCTCCGGCGTCGAGATAGGCGTGGGCGGTGTCCGGGTTGAACGCGTTGACGCCGGCCGGCTTACCGGCCGCTTTCGCGGCTTCGAGGCAATGTTCGACGACGGCCCTCACCAATGGATTCTCCTGCTGTCCCAGCAGGCCCATGGAAGCGGCAAGGTCCGAGGGGCCGAGGAAAATGCCGTCCACTCCATCCACAGCCAGGATTTCCTCCACAGCCGAGGCTGCGGCTTCGGATTCGATCTGGACCGTGAGGCTGATCGACTCCGAAGCCGTGGCCAGGTAGTCCGGGACCCGGTTCCAGCGCGAGGCGCGGGCCAGCGCCGAACCGACGCCCCGCACCCCGTGCGGCGGGTAGCGCACCGCGGCCACGGCGGAGGCTGCTTCGAAGGCCGAGTTGACCATGGGGATGAGCAGGTTCTGCACGCCAAGGTCCAGGTATTGCTTGATCACCACGGTGTCGTTGACCGGGGGCCGGACCATGACCTGCAGCGGGTAGCCGCTCACGGCGTGGAGTTGGGACAGGATCGATTCGAGGCCGTTGGGGCTGTGCTCGGCATCGATCAGGAGCCAGTCCAGGCCGGACCCGGCGCAGATCTCCGCCACGAGCGGGCTGCCGGAGCACACCCACATTCCGGCCAGCGGCCGGTCAGCCTCCCTGAGGGTCGTGTAGAAGGTTGGGCTCAGCTGAAGTGGCATGTCACAACTCCCAACGGTCCGTAATCGGCGTGCACGGTATCCCCTTTGTACACCCATAGTGGCCGGGTAAACGAGCCCGCCAGGATGATATCCCCGGCCTTCATCGAGTCCCCGTGCGCGGCGATCTTGTTGGCCAGCCAGTGGACACCGTTGGCGGGGTGGTCCAGTACGCCGGCGGCGACTCCGGTTTCCTCGACGGTCTGGTTCTTGTACAGGATCGCCGAGACCCAGCGCAGGTCCACGGCATCCGGTTTCACCGGGCGCCCGCCGATCACCATGGCACCCATCGCGGCGTTGTCCGAGATGGTGTCCACGATGGTCCGGCCCTCCATTTCGATCCTGGAGTCCAGGATCTCGAGGGCCGGAACAACGTAGTCGGTGGCGTTGAGGACATCGAAAATGGTGCAGCCAGGGCCCTTCAGCCCCTGCTTCAGCACGAAGGCCAGCTCCACCTCCACCCGCGGGTGGGTGTACTTGTCCCAATCGACGGAGCAGCCGGTTTCGAAGACCATGTCATCGAAGATCGCTCCGTAGTCCGGTTCGGTGATACCTGTAGCGGCCTGCATGGCCTTGGACGTGAGTCCGATCTTCCGCCCCACCAACGTGCGTCCGGCTTCCTCGTTCCGTTGCCGCCACAACTGCTGCACGGCGTAGGAGTCCTCCACCGTCATCTCCGGGTAGCGGGCAGTCAGGCGCGGCACCGGCTTGCGGTTCCGGCCCGCCTCAACGAGCTCGTCGGCAATGGCTTCGATCGTCTTCGCGTCCAACATGGCTTAGACCTGCGCTCCCAGCTTGAAGCCTTCAGCGGCCGTTCCTTCGGTGGGCTTGGTGTAGGAGAAGCCGTCGGCGCCGATAGTGACGGCCATTTCGGACTTGTCTTCGCGTTCGATCACCGGCTGTGGGTTCCCGTCCAGGTCCAGGACGAGGGAGGCCTCGGTGTACCAGGACGGGACCACGGGGTTGCCCCACCAGTCGCGGCGCTGGTTGTCGTGGACGTCCCAGGTGATGGTGGGGTTGTCCGGATCACCGGTGTAGTAGTCCTGGGTGTAGATCTCGATGCGGTGTCCGTCCGGGTCCAGGATGTAGAGGTAGAAGGCGTTGGACACACCGTGGCGTCCGGGACCGCGTTCGATCCGGTCGCTGATGCGCAGGGCGCCCATCTTGTCGCAGATCTGGATGATGTTGTGCTTCTCGTGCGTGGCAAACGCGACGTGGTGCATGCGGGGGCCGTTGCCGCCGGTCAGGGCGGTATCGTGCACGGTCTGCTTGCGGTGCATCCACGCGGCGTAAGTGACGCCGTCGGAATCCTTAATGTCTTCGGAGACGCGGAAGCCGAGGTCTTCCAGGTACTTCCGTCCGCGCGGGACGTCCGGGGTGACCTGGTTGAAGTGGTCCAGGCGGACCAGCTCACCGGCGGAGTACAGGTCATAGCGCTGGGTGAGGCGCTCGACGTGTTCCACGTCGTAGAAGAACTCGTAAGGGAAGCCCAGCGGATCCTCCACACGGACGGAATCGCCCACGCCCTTGGTGAAGCCTTCCTTGCGGCGCTCGACCCGGCAGCCGAGTTCGCGGTAGTAGGCCTCGGCGGCGTCCACCTCGGCCGGGGACTTCACCCGGTACGCGAAGGCGGCGACGGCGGCCACGGGGCCCTTGCGGAGGACCAGGTTGTGGTGGATGAACTCCTCCAGGGAGCGCAGGTAGATCGCGTTTTCGTCTTCCTCGGTGACGTGCAGGCCGAGGACGTCGACGTAGAACTCGCGGGACTTGGCCAGGTCCGTGACCACGATGTCCATGTACGCGCAGCGGACGATGTCCGGGGCCGGGACCGTCGGGGTCGGGATGGGGCCGGTGAAGGGGTTGCTCATGATGGTCTCTCTTCGTTGAAAGGTTGGTGTGGGAACCCAACTGGGTCGCATTTGTGCGCGTTTTGGGGGTTCAAAACGCGCACTATTGCGACCTAGTTGGGTGCTAGGCGCCGAATTTGGGCGTGTGGACTGAGCCGAGGGTGATGTGCACGGCTTGCTGGTCGGTGTAGAAATCGATGGAACGGTAGCCGCCCTCATGGCCCAGCCCGGAAGCCTTGACGCCGCCGAACGGGGTACGGAGATCGCGGACGTTGTGGCTGTTGAGCCACACCATGCCGGCCTCGACGTTCTGGGAGAAGTTGTGGGCCCGGGTCAGGTTCTGGGTCCAGATGTAGGCCGCCAGGCCGTACTTGGTGTTGTTCGCCAAGGCGAGGGCTTCGTCGTCGTTCTCGAACGGGGTGATGGCTACGACGGGGCCGAAGATTTCCTCCTGGAAGATCCGCGCGTCAGGTGCGACGTCGGCAAACACCGTGGGTGCGATGTAGTTGCCTTCGGGGAGGTGGTCGGGTCGGCCGCCGCCGGCGAGGAGGCGGCCTTCGGACTTGCCGATCTCCACGTACGAAGCAACTTTGGCGTAGTGCTCGGGGTGGACCAAGGCACCAACCTGCGTCTTGGGATCGTGGGGATCACCCACCACGATGTTCTTGGCCCGGGCCGCGTACTTTTCGCAGAACTCGTCGTAGATTGCGCGTTCCACCAGGATCCGGGAACCGGCGGTGCAGCGTTCGCCGTTGAGGGAGAACACCCCGAACAGGGCCGAATCCACGGCGGCGTCCAAGTCGGCGTCGGCGAAGACGACGCACGGGGACTTGCCTCCGAGCTCCATGGACAGGCCCTTGAGGTTGGCCGCGGCGTTGCGGAAGATCGTCTGGCCCGTGGTGGTCTCGCCCGTGAAGGAAATCAGCGGCACGTCCGGGTGCTTCACCAGTGCATCGCCGGCTTCTTCGCCCAGGCCGTTCACCAGGTTGAACACACCGTCGGGCAGGCCCGCGTCCTTGAAGATCGTGGCCCACAGTGACGCGGAGAGCGGCGTGAACTCGGCCGGCTTGAGGACCACGGTGTTGCCGGTGGCCAGGGCCGGGGCGAGCTTCCAGGACTCGAGCATGAAGGGGGTGTTCCACGGCGTGATCAAACCCGCGACGCCGATCGGCTTGCGGTTCACGTAGTTGATCTGCGAGCCCGGGACCTTCATGGCGTCGTCGAACTGCGCCACGATCAGGTCCGCGAAGAACCGGAAGTTCTCGGCTGCGCGCAATGCCTGGCCCTTGGCCTGCGTGATCGGCAGGCCCGTGTCGAACGTCTCGAGTTCGGCCAGTCGCGCTTCCTGCGCCTCAACAGCGTCCGCGATCTTGTTCAGCACGCGGGCACGTTCGCGCGGCTTCATCTTAGGCCACGGGCCGTTGACAAACGCTTCTCGCGCGGCAGCAACGGCGAGGTCGATGTCTTCCTTCTGGCCGGCAGCAGCGGTGGCGTAGTTCTGGTTGGAGACCGGGTCCAGGACGTCGAAGGTCTTGCCGGACACGGAGTCAACGAACTGGCCGTTGATGTAGTGCTGGATGTGCGTGGGCAGATCCTCGGGGACGTAATGCTTGGTGGTTTCCACGGAGGTCGTCATCGTTGAGTTCCTTTTCTTCCGAAGCTTTAGTTGGTGGTTGCGAGGTAGGCGTCGAGGGTGGCGGCGCGGTGTTGGCGGGCTGCTTTTTCGATGGTGTCGGCGTCTGCTCCGGACTCGATGAGCTGAAGCAGGGCCTCGTGTTCGCGCACGGATTCCTGGGCGCGGCCGGGCACGAAGCGGAACGTGGACGAGCGCAGGGACGCCAGCCGGTTCCAGCCGCGGTGGACGAGGTCCAGGATGTGCGGGTTGGGGCAGTGTTCGAACAGGACGCTGTGGAAGTCCTGGTTCAAGGCGGTGAAGCGGACGGGATCGAAGTGTTCCAGGCACTCGAGCATCTCTGCGTTGACCGCACGCGCACGTTCTATGGCAACGGCGTCGATCAGCGGAGCGGACAAGGCGGTGGCGGCGCCCTCCACGATGCTCAGGGTCTGCATGGTGTAGAGGTACTCGGTGGGGTCGATCCCGGAAACCGTCGCTCCGACGTTCCGCTCAAACTTCACCAAGCCTTCGGCCTCGAGGCGGCGGATCGCTTCCCGGACGGGGACCACGCTGAAGCCAAGGTCCTCGGCGATCTTCGCGAGCACCAGCCGGTACCCCGGCGTGTAGGTGCCCTCGACGATCCTCGCCTTGACGGCCTCGTAGGCCTGTTGGGACTTACTCCCGACGGCGGTTTCAGTCACCTTGGGCTCCTTCCGTGACTTGTTCGGCGGTCCATTTCTTGTACCGGGCCTGCCATTCGGCGTTCATCGGGTACAGACCGTCAACGCTGTTGCCTTCCTGGACCATCCGGAAGATGAAGACTTCTTCCTTTTCCTGCGCGATGCACTCGTCCGCGAGTTCCTCGGCGATGGCCGGCGGGATCACCAGGATGCCGTCGGAATCGGCCACGATGATGTCCCCGGGTTGCACGGTCGCTCCCCCGCAGGCGATGGTGATGTCCGTGTCCCACGGGATGTGCCGGCGTCCCAGCACTGCCGGGTGCGGGTTCGCGAAGTACGTGGGCATCTCCAGCTCCGCCACGGCCGAGTAGTCCCGGACGCCGCCGTCGGTAATGATCGCCGCGGCGCCACGGACCTGGGCGCGCAGGGCCAGGATGTCCCCGACTGTGCCGGTGCCCTTTTCGCCGCGGGCTTCCATCACCAGGATTTCGCCCTCGTTGACCGAATCGATGGCACGCTTTTGGGCATTGAACCCGCCGCCGTGGGTCTTGAAGAGATCTTCGCGGTTGGGTACGTAGCGCAGGGTCCGGGCCAGGCCCACCACTTTCCGGTCCGGGCGGGTGGCCTGCAAACCGTCGATACTCACGTTGTTCAGCCCGCGCTTGCGGAGCTGGGAAGACAAGGTGGCCGTCGCGACAGATTCGAGCTTGGCTTTCAATTCCGGGGACAGCCCCACGGAAACCGGCGTCAGTCCGGCGGCTTCGGGCGAACCGTACGCCTCCTCCCGCTGCGTGTCATCGGTCTTGGGCCGGGCACCAAAGTCAGCGAACGGCGTCGTACCTTCCGTGACGCTGGTGGTCAGGCGGCCGGTGCTGAAATCGCCGCCGGTGACCTCGATTTCGACGACGTCACCCGGCTTCGCGACCGACGCACCGGCCGGGGTGCCGGTCAGGATGATGTCGCCCTCTTCGAGGGTGAGCAGCTGGGAGAGGTCCGCGACGAGTTGCGCGAAGGGGAAAAGCAGGTCCTCGGTGGTGTCGTCCTGGACCAGGTCACCGTTGTGCCAGGTCCGGATCCGCAAGGCGGCAGGATCCACGGCATCGGCCGGGATCAGCGCCGGGCCCACGGGGGTGAAGCCGTCCCCGCCCTTGGACCGGACATTCGAGCCCTTGTCCGCATAACGGAGATCGTACACACCAAGATCGTTCGAAGCGGTGACCCACTCGACGTGGCTCCACGCGTCTTCGATGCCAACCCGGCGGGCGGCCTTGCCGATGACCAAGGCAATCTCGCCCTCATAACCGAGGAGCTCGCAACCGGCCGGACGCTCCACGACGCCCGGGGCCTGGGACGAACCCAGCGCCAGCGACGACGACGGCTTCAGGAAGTACGACGGCTGGGCGGGAGTCCGCCCACGCTGCGCGGCACGGCTCGGATAATTGATATGGACCGCAATCACCTTGCGCGTCCGGTCCAGTACATCCTGGCCCAGCTCCTGCGTCCGGAACTCCAGCGTCACGGCGCCTCCTCTTGCTTGGTAGCTCTCGATATCTGATCGTCCCAGCTATCGAGTACGAAATCGTATACGAAAACTATGACGCGTTCGGCTGAGCCCGTCAACCCTTTTCCCAACTGACTGTCAGTAGCGGTTGTTATCAGCGCCCAGAACAACCACTAGTGCCTGTCAGTTGGGCCTTACATCTTGTCAGAGGCCTCCCGTAGGGTCGGGGCATGGACATCATCCTGGTACCCGGTTTCTGGTTGGACGCTTCGTCATGGGAGGAGGTAACGCCCGCCCTTGTGGAGGCGGGCCATGCGGTTCACCCGCTGACCCTGCCCGGTTTGGAATCGGCGGGCGCTTCGCGTGCCGGAATCGGCCTGCGGACGCACATTGACGCAGTGGTGGAGAAGGTTGATTCGCTGGAGGGCAAGGTCATCCTGGTAGGGCACTCGGGCGGCGGCGCGATCATTCACGCAGTGGCAGATGCCCGGCCGGATCGCGTGGCACGGGCGATCTACGTGGACAGTGGTCCACTTGGTGAGGGCGGGGTCATCAACGACGAACTGCCCGACGACGGCGACAGCATTCCCCTGCCGCCCTGGGAAGGATTCGAGGACGCCGATCTGGTGGACCTGACGGACGAGCTGCGGGAGAAGTTCCGCGCCCGCGCGATCCCCGAGCCCAAAGGCGTTGCCTACGATCAGCAACATCTCCACGACGTGAGGCGCTACGAAATTCCGGCCACCATCATCGCCTGCGAATTCCCGTCATCCATGCTCAACGAAATGATGGACGCCGGCCACCCGTTCACCGAGGAGCTCGCCCGCATCCGCGACGTCGAACTTATCGACCTCCCCACGGGGCACTGGCCACAGTTCACCAAGCCGGCCGAGCTGGGCGAGGCGATCCTCAAGGCAGTCGAGCGCACAGCTTAAGGCCGGAGCCGGCGTCGGACGTTAGAGCCCGACGCCGGTCCGCGCCCTTGGGTGCCGCCTCCGAGCTTTGGTGCCGCCCCCGCGCTTTGGGTGCCGCCGCAAGGCGCAGCGGTTGATCAGGCTTTGGGCGGGGTGTTGGTCGCTGGCCCCTCCGGCGCGGCGCCGCCTTCGTCCGTCCAATCACTGCCTGTTGTGTCGTCCAGCGCGGGATCAGAGACAACATCACCCTTGGCCGCGGGAACCGTGGTGGGCCGTTCAGCAGAGTGCTGGCTGCTTTGGCCGTTTTTGTTGTCCAAAATGCCCGGGAACATGGTCTCGGCCTTCTCAAAGAACTTTCTGCCGGCCGCGTAGAGATTATCCAGGATGTCCGGCACCGATTCCTGCACGGTCTCGGCAGCGTGATGGACATTCTCCTGCACGTCCGGGTTCTTCCACACCTTCTCCGAGCCTCCCCGGATCCGCCGGTACACCTCCGGCCAGGACTTGGATCCCCACACGTAGCCAACAGCAACGCCCGCGGCGAACAAAATCTTCCCTTTCACAGGGATCACTCCTTTCGAGGGTGCTATTTCCTTATTGACACTAGTACCCATGAAGACGCACTGTCACGCAGGATTCGCGTGTTCAAATCATGGGCGCATTTGCTGAACCGACAATGTGGACTAAACTTTTATGCCAACCAGCGGAAAACCGCCGGCAAGACAATCGCAACCCGAGGAGTGAAAACCGTGGGACTGGATGACAAGATCAAGAATGCCGCCGAAGATCTCAGCGGAAAGGCCAAGGAGAAAACCGGCGAAGCAACCGGTGACCGGGAGCTTCAGGCCGAGGGTCAGGGCGAGCAGGCCTCGGCCAACTTGAAGCAGGCCGGCGAGAAGGTCAAGGACGCAGCGAAGGACCTGTTCGACAAGAAGTAGCGCGTCAATCAGCCAATCCTCCGCCTCCGTAAGAAGGTTCGGGCAAATGATCAGGTTACTTGCTGTTGCCCCGGTGACCCGCTAGCGTTACAGGTGTAGTACTAGCGTCGAACCAGTCGGCAGGAGTGCTCTTGGCTGTACATACAAAAATGAATCGCATTTGATGATGCCACTTCATCCCCCCATTCTTCGGGTCGCGACGAAGTCTTTTCTCCGCGCCCGAATGCCTATATTTGGTACCCGATGAACCGAACTGTTTCACCGAGTTCATGAAATTTTCATCAACAAGAAAGTAGGAGCAAAAATGGGTTTCTTTGGTTTTCTTTTGCTCGGCCTCTTGGCTGGCGCCATTGCCAAACTAATTCTTCCCGGACGGCAGGGTGGCGGCTGGCTCGTGACCCTTCTGCTCGGCGTTGTCGGCGCCCTCCTGGGCGGCTGGATCGGCGGCCTGATCTTCGGCGAAGGGCTGACGGAATTCTTCGCCATTCGAACCTGGCTCCTCGCAATCGGCGGCTCCATCATCGTGCTGCTGATCTGGGGCCTCGCAACCGGACGCCGGGCGCACCATGGCTGACGAAAACACGCCTGGCACCGATCAGGAAGATTTGGAAGGTCAATACCCGGAAGGCGACTACGGCGACGCCGGCGCCTCTCCCGAGGCGCTGAAGGACGACGCGGGCGGCGACTATACCGCTGGAGACTATGCCGAAAAAACGGTGCCATCAGCCGACGCGGAACTCGACGAGCAGAACACCGAAGACGTCCCGAAGGACCGGCCTTTCTCCTCCGAACCGGATGATGAAGCGTCAGGTACGGGCCACCCATAGCGCCCAAGAACTGAATCACTCCAAGAAGAGCCCGGATGCAGCCGTTCCTGCGTCCGGGCTCTTGCCTGCGCCCGCCAGGCCGGCGCGGTGTGCCGGCAGGAGCTAGGTCCCGAGCTCCGATGCCTGGAAGAGCGCCAGCACTTCATCCAAAGGCAGCACCCGCTGCCGGTACTCACGGACCAGGACCCGGAGGATCGCTTCGGCGGACTCCGGGTTCTCCGTCGCGATGGCGTCGGCCGCGTAGATGACGCGGATGTTGTGCGCGAAGGCGTCGGCGGCCGTTTGGGCAACGCAGTTGTGGGCGGAGACCCCCGCCAGGATCACAGTGTCCACGTTCCAGTTCCGCAGCCGGAGGGCAAGGTCCGTGCCCATGAAAGCGCTGTCCCGTGTCTTGGCCATCCGGGGCAGCTCCGCCGTCAAGAGTCCAGGGACGAAGTCGGCTTGCTCGCTGCCCCTGAAGATAAAGCCTTGGTCATCGTCCAGCATGTTGAGGCTCCACGTGGACTTGTCCCGCTCATGCTCCGTACCTACCAGAAGCACGTGGGCTTCGGCCTGGCGTGCCGCGCTGGTCAATGAGTTGCAGGCAGCGACCACCTCGTCCAAGCGTCTCTGCAGGGCAGGTTCCTCGAAGAAGGCGTTCTGCATGTCGATAACCAGTACGGCGATCATCCGCTCCATGTCCCCTTTCTTGGATTCCGCAACAGCATCAGGGCCCCTTGCCGCACGTCACCAGAAGCACGGCACCGGAAATACGTCACCGGAAATGCAGGAACCGGCCAACCCATCAGGCCCGCAGCGTTTTGGCTTTGACCATGAGGAACAGTCCATACGCGATCAGGCCGATGGCCACGGCCACCAACAGGTATGGCCCGTAGGGCTGCTCCTTCAGGGCTTTGAGGCTGCCGTCGAGGCCGGTTGATTGCTCGGGCCGGGCGGAGACGGCGGCGATGACCACCAGCAAACCCACCAGCAGCAGGGCGATCCCTTTCGCAATGTAACCGACCGTGCCTACGCCGACCTGGAATTTGCGGATTCCGCTTCGTGGCGAAAGGACCAGGTCCTTCTTGAACGACCTCGTGAAACCGCGGACTGCGAAGACAACGCCGGCGATCATGATTCCCGCACCGACGGCTACCAGCAATGCCACCCCGAACGGGGCCTGCAGGAGCGTGGCGGTGCCGTCACTGGTGGATTCACGGCTGTTCTTGGCCTTGCCGAGGGCAAAAGACATGATGGTCAACGCCAAGCCAGCGAAGACGATTGCCTGCCCCGCTTCGGAAAGGCGCTTGGTCAGCTTGGGATGCTGTTCCCTGCGGTGGCCAAAGATCGCATTGGTCAATTGCCAAAGGGCCAGCGCGGCGCAGGCCGCGAAGCAGATCCACAGGAGCAGGGGCCCGAATGGCTGGGAGGCCAGCTGCGCGATCGCGCCGGAGACATCCGCTTCACCGCCGTTGCCAAAGGCCAACTGCAAGGCAATCACGCCGATCAGCACATGCAGGATGCCGCTCACCGCAAAACCGGATCTCGCAGCAATTTCAAAGGGGCGGGAGTTCGATGCTTCCTCAGCCGCGTCTGCGGCCTTTCTCATCTCTTCCTTGATGGCAAGCCTCCTGATTATTCGTGGCCTGCACACCATCGTGCCACTGGAAGCACTTCAAGGCCACGGAGCGGAGGCTCCTAGAACCCGCAGACCGACTGCGGCCAGATGCTCCGAAGGCCCACTCCCATGGGGTTGAACGTTTCGCGGACCGAGGTCACTGCGCGATTCTGGCCGTCACCACCGGAGTGGAATCCCTCCGCTGCTCCGCCAGGACGGGAATCGGCCGCTGCGTGGGCCGTGCCTGTGTTCGAGGACGGGAGGATGATCTGGTCAGGCATGTCGGCAGTCCTTCCGGGAGGTTCGCATCAGCCTGATTGGCTGACAGTTCAACCATCGGATGGGGCCCTCAAGAACGACGCCGGGTCATCTCAAGATTCGCTCAAGATTCGACTCAGGACTCGAGCGACACCTGCAACCGGTGCCCGCCAGGCAGTTCCACGCGCGCCTGGACCAGCGCGCCGTCGTCGTAAAGCTCGACGGCGGCGCTAACCTCGGCGGGCGGCTCGCCGCCCAGGTACACCAGGGATGCGAAACAGGTCCGCGGGCCCGTCAGCCGGCCTTCCAGATAGCCGCAGCTTGCGTAGGTGCCCAGGGGTGAAAGGCCCGCGGTGTTGAGGACTCCAGTTGTGGAGTAGCCATGGAGCGGCCAAATGCGGGCGTGCAGGTTCCCCGCTGAGAGGACACCCCCGACTGCTTGGACCGGCGCCTCTGATGCAAGCGCATACCCGCCTTCCCGGACGCCCAGCCGGGGTGTTCCCGGCCCCTCCACCACATGGACGCGCAGTTCGAAACCGTAGGCGGCTGCAGTGCCGGTGGCCACACGCCACAGGGAATCGGCGGGATCCTCGGTGTCGCTCCACACCGGGGCGTGCCAGCTGGCTGCCTGGCCTGGATCGGTCTTCAGCCGATTGATCCGTGCCCGGCGGCTCGGCGTGCCGGTGGAGTCCAGTAGTGCGAAGTGGTTATCCACCGGGTGTTCCGTGAACAGGGGCGCCGTGTGGCTTGAATAGGCGAGCCGCCGGTACTGCGGATCATCCGGCCCTGGCGCGTAATACTTGTCGCTGCCGTGGTTGAGCAGGCGGGCAACACCATCGCCGGCCGTGGAGTGGAGAACGTAGTTGGGAGCTTCCACGTGCCGAACGATGTCCGAGTTCTCCACAGGCGACGGCTCTTCCACAGCCGACCAGACGGGATGCTCGGCGGGCAGGAGCAGGCCCACAAAGGCCTTGGAAGTCCAATACGGAGACGCAGGGCCAGAGTATTCCTGGGTCATCGGTTCAAAAGCGCCGAACCACCCGAGGGACGGCAGGCCGCCGTCGTAAGCGCCGTTGTCCAGGAAGTACTTCGCGGCGCCGCTGGCGATGCGCCGGGTCTGCCCGGGATTGAGGGGCGTGGCACAGATCGCTTCGCCAAGGAACAAGGGAGCAACCGCGGCGTAGCGGTAGATCAGGGAGCGGCCATGGAAGACCGGAGCTCCGCCGGCACCAAAGAATGCCGCGTGGTCTTCCAGGAAGGCAGCCAGTCGGGTCCGGTACACCTCGGCTTTGGCGTCGGCCCCGGGGTGGCGGCCGGACGCGAACTCGGACCACAGAACGGGGTACAAATGGAGGGCCCACCCGCAGTAGTAGTCGAAGAAGTCGCCCGTGCCGTCGTTGTCCCCGTCGCGGTACCAGCCCCCACCTGCGTACCAGTCCTCCAGCCGCTGGAGGCCATGGTCTATCTGGCCCTCGTTGTGCTCAAATCCGGCGCCTGCGAGGAACTCGGCAATCAGGACCTGGAACAGGACCCAGTTGTTATCAACGCACGTACTCCGGGAGGAGCCTTGGAGCCAAGCGGCCACTTGCCCTTGTTCAGCTGCGGACAAGGTGTCCCACAGCCACGGTTTGGTCAATTGGAGGCCGAGGACCATCGAGGCTGCCTCCACTATGGGCTGTGAACGGTCCCGGATGGGCAACCACTCCTCGGGGCTGCCCGGACGCGTACCTTCAAGCAGCCCTGCCCGGTAGAGGGACAGGTGGCCGTGGGGGTCATCGCCCCTCTCCCCTGCTACCCGGAAGGCAGCCAGCATGAACGTTCGCGCGAAACCCTCCATGCCGTCGGACAGGACGCCCGACGACGACGGGCGGCCGGCCAGCCTGACCAGCACCTTGCGCTCGGAAAAGCAGGGGCGCACGGCGAGGAGCTGCTGGTCGGCGAAGGAAATCCAATGTTCACGGGTCCATCCGGTGATGGGGCTGAGTTCATAATCCGGGCGGGGCAAGGTGAAGCCGGTGGCCATGGGTCTCCTGCGTTGCGGTACGTTGGCTGCCCACGCTAGGCCACCTCGCGGCTACCGTGAACGAGGTGAACACAATTGAACGCATGGATTTTGCGAAATGCGGTCGCACGGCTAGACCTGACATGGATTTGGTAGTTCATAATGAACAAACTGAACACAAGTGAACTTTGATAGGCGGGAACAGCATGCTGTCCGAGGATCGTCAACAGCTCATCCTGAGGGAACTGGCCCTGCACGGCTCGGTCAATGCTGCGGAATTCGCGGCCAAGCTGGGTACCTCCGGGATGACCGTTCGGAGGGACCTGGCAATCCTGGCCGGACAAGGGCTCATTGAAAGGGTCCACGGAGGAGCGGTCCTCGCCGGTGGCCGCGCTGCCGCCACCAGCCAGACACAACAGCCTTCCACGTCGTGGCGGCCGGGCGGGAGGCGCCCGTTGGCGACGATCGGGATGATCGTCCCGTCGGCGTCGTACTACTTCCCCGGGGTGATCCGCGGCGCCGAGGCCGCCGCCCGGGAAATGGGCGTCCGGCTTGTCCTGGGCGTGTCCAACTACTCCGGGGTTGAAGAGCGGCGCCAACTGCGCAGGCTCTACGATCATGGGGTCGATGGAATCCTCGTGACACCAAGCGAGCCGTCCTTGGCCGGAACGGAGACCCTCGAATTGCTGGCCGAGGCGAAGGTGCCGGTGGTGGTTGTGGAGCGGTCCATCGATAACGCCATGGACCACGGCCGGCTTGAATCGGTCAGGAGCGACCATGTCCGGGGCGCGGAGATCGCCGTGAACCACCTGCTCGGTCTGGGGCACCGGAAAATTGCCATGTGCCTGCGTGAAAACAGCCCCACCGCTCCGCAATTGATCGACGGTTACCATCTGGCGATGCGGCGTTCGGGCCAGGAGTACAGCGACTCGATGGTCCGTTCCATGTCCCGCGCGCAGAATGATCCGCAGGCCCACCGGGTAGTGGTGGACGGAATCCTGGACTGGTGTTCGGCGAACCAGGTAACGGCAGCGATCGTCCACACGGACGAGGACGCGCTCCAGTTCGCCAACGCATGCCAGGAACGGCAGATCCGCATTCCGGAGGACCTGGCGATCATCGCGTACGACGACGAAATCGCGGCCTTGGGCGCGGTGCCGCTGACTGCCGTGGCGCCCCCAAAGTACGACGTCGGCCACCAGGCTTTGGTGATGTGCCTCAACCGGGTCGGGGCCCGGGTTGGGAGCACGACGGCGCTGCAGCGGGTCAATCTGTCCCCGACCCTGGTGGTGAGGGACTCGACGCTGCTGTAGGTACCCCGAGATGGCATTTGATCGCAATGTTGGTCCTCGCCATTGCCATTAAATGCCAACTCGGCGAGAGTGGCGCTGTTCATTTCTGTTCAACTCGTTGAGCATGTTCACTTTTGTGGATTTCATGGAATCAGTCACCGTGCACGAGCCTTCCAAGCTCCCAGCACCACACGACTTCGCATCGTGAACTTCAAAGGAGAACAGAATGAAGCGTCGCCAGCTTCTGCTTGGAGCAGCCAGCCTCATGGCCAGCGCTGCCCTCATCACGGGCTGTGGCACCACGCCGGCCGCCACGACCGCTGCCACGCCCACAGAGGACCCCACCGGGAACATCACGTTCTGGTCCTCGATGGCCGGCATGGACAAGGTGGCCGCGGCGTTCAACGCCAGCCAGAACAAGATCAAGGTCACCTTCGAGACCGTGCCGAACGGTGCCAGCGGCGGCTACGCCAAGCTCTCCACGGCGATCACCGCGGGCAACGGCCCCGATGTGGCCACCATCGAGTATCCACAGCTTCCGCAGTTCGTCAGCAACGGCCAGCTCCAGCCGCTCGACGGACTCATCAACCCGTCGGCTACCGTAGACAAGCTGTCCAATGAGACAAAGGGACTGGTGCAGTTCGACAACCAGACCTACGCCCTCCCCTACGATGCCGCGCCGATGATCATGTGGTACCGCAAGGACATGCTGGACAAGGCCGGCGTCGGGGTTCCCAAAACCTGGGACGAGTTCGAGGAAGCCGGGAAGAAGCTCAAAGCCGTAGCCCCGGACGCGCACCTTGCAAGCTTCAACCCGAACGAAGCCGCACTGACCGCAGCCCTCTCCTGGCAGGCCGGCGCCAAGTGGTTCGGTACCGAAGGCGATAGCTGGAAGGTGGGCGTCAACGACGCCGCCACCCAGAAGGTAGCCACCTACTGGCAGAAGCTGATCGACCAAAAGATCGTCAAGGTCCAGCAGTCCTTCAGTGACGAATGGTCGGCAGATCTGGCGAGCGGCGCCGTCGTGGGTGTCCTGGGCGCCAACTGGAGTGCCACGGGTATCCAGAAGCGGACCGAAGCCAGTGGGCAGAAGGGTCAGTGGATCGCGGCGGAGGTACCCAACTGGGGCACGCCGGCGGACGCGTTCTACGGGGGATCGAGCTTCAACATCACCAAGAGCAGCAAGAACCCGGCCGCAGCAGCGAAATTCATCGAGTACCTGGCCACCAGCCCTGAGGCGATCAAGGCCCGCGGCAACACCGGCTCGGCGTTCCTCGCGTTCCCTGGACTGACCCCGGTGGCGCAGAAGGCCTTCGATTCCAGCTACTTCGGCAACGACATCTACGCAGTCTTCGACAAGGCCTACGGCACCATCACCCCGGGCTGGCAGTGGGGCCCCAATTGGGACATCACCAACACCGCCCTCAAGGACGCGTACGGAAAGCTGACCACCGGCGGAAAGGTGAAGGACGCCGTCGATACCGCCCAAACCGCCACGGTCGCGGGACTCAAGCAGAACGGTCTCTCCGTCAAGGAGTAGGCCCGCGTGGGCGGGCGGCCTGCAAGGCCGCCCGCCCGGCGAGGAGCACATCATGGCCCTGACAAAAACAACCCCTGCAGGACGGCGTAAGAACCGTTCAATGTCCGGAACCGGCGGCCGCACCGCCGCCTTGTTCCTTACCCCTTTCTTCGCGGTGTTCGCCTTGGCGATGGTGGCACCGGTGATCTACTCGATCGTCCTCAGCTTCTTTGCCCAGCAGAAGTCCGGCTTGGGTTTCGGCCAGGCCAAGACCTCGTTCGTTGGCCTGGAGAACTACCTGCAGGTCCTGCAGTCCGAGAGTTTCGTGGGCGGCATCGGCAGGCTCGCACTGTACTGTCTCATCTACATCCCGTGCATGGTGGGCGGCGCCTTGGCCTTTGCGCTCCTGTTGGACGCAGCCGTGGCCAAAGCCAAGAAGCTCTTCCAGCTCCTCGTCTTCCTGCCGCACGCGGTGCCGGGGGTCATCGCCGCACTGATCTGGGCGTACCTGTATACGCCGGGCGTCAGCCCGATCGTCTCGGTCCTGCAAGGCGGCGGCATCTCGCTGAACTTCCTGGACAACCAGCTGATCCTGCCGTCGATTGTGAACATCGCAGTGTGGGAGTGGACCGGCTACAACGTGATCATCCTGTTTACCGCGTTGCAAGCAGTCTCGCGCGAAGTCCTCGAAGCTGCCCGCGTGGACGGTGCCGGGGAGATCCGGGCTGCGCTCAGCATCAAACTGCCCCTCATCCTGCCTGCCCTGAGCGTGATCATGCTCTTCACGGTGATCGGCACACTGCAGCTGTTCACCGAACCCTCCATCATCGGGAAGGCCACGGCATCCGTGACCAGTACCTGGGTGCCGAACATGTGGGCCTACGACGCCGCGTTCAACAGGCACAACCTCAACCAAGCGGCCGCGGCTTCCATCCTCATCGCCCTCCTGGCAGCAGTGTTGTCCTGGACTGTCACCCGCTTCAGCTCAAGGACGGACAAAGCATGAGTACCCCAACTCTCACCCGCACCAAAGCAACAATCGGTCCAACAGCCCGGGGAAACCGCATCCGGTCAGCCCGCAGCGGCGGCTTCGCCAGCAAGCTCACCGTCAACGCCCTCCTGATCCTGGGCTGCGCGTACATGGTCCTCCCGGTCCTGTGGCTGTTCTTCGCCTCGACGAAAAACGCCGCTGACCTGTATGGGACAGGCGCGTACGCTTTCGGACAGCCGGCGTTCTTCGAGAACGTCGCCTCCGTCCTCAACCAAGACGGCGGTGTGTTCCTGCGCTGGATGGCGAACTCCATGTTCTACGCCGCTTTCGGGGCTGTCTTTGGCGGGCTCATTTCGGTGATGGCCGGCTACGCGTTCGACAAGTTCCAGTTTCGCGGCAAGGACTCTTTCTTCGGGATCGTCCTGGTTGGGGTGCTGATTCCCAACACGGCCACCGTGCTCCCGATGTACCTGCTGGCCTCCGTTTTCGGGATCACCAACACTGTCTGGGCCATCCTCATCCCCGTCCTCTGCAACCCGTTCGGTGTGTACCTGGCACGCGTCTACTCGGCAGCTTACGTTCCTGCGGAAACCCTTGAAGCCGCCCGCGTGGACGGCGCCGGTCCGGTCCGGAGCTTCTTCTCCCTGGGACTGCCCATGATGATGCCCGGCTACATCACCATCGCCCTGTTCCAATTCGTCGGCGTCTGGAACAACTTCATGCTCCCGCTTGTCATGTTGCAGGACCAGCAACTCCTGCCCGTCAGCGTCGGAATCTCCATCTGGCAGGGCTACTCCGTCCCACAACCCGAATTCACGCCCATGGTCATCACCGGTTCCCTGCTTTCCGTCATCCCACTGCTCGTGGCCTTCATCCTCCTGCAGCGCTTCTGGAAGTCCGGGCTCACCGCAGGGAGCGTCAAATGACACTGAATGTTGCCTTGGCCATGCCGGAGCACACGGCACGCGCCGTCTTCCCGTCCCGCAGCCTGGAACCCCTGGAGCCCTCACTCACGCTGCTGGGCCGCGAACCCATCCAGGACTTCCACAGCCCGGAAGGCCGTGCCCTCCTGGAACAAGCCGACATCCTCCTCACCGGCTGGGGCTGCCCCGTGATCGATGACGACGTCCTGGACCACGCGCCACGGCTCAAGTATGTCCTTCACGCGGCCGGCAGCGTGAAACACCACATCGGCGACGCCTGCTGGGAACGAGGTATCCAGGTCAGTTCGGCCGCGGACGCCAATGCCATCCCCGTGGCCGAGTACACGGTGGCCATGATCATTCTGGCGAACAAGCGCGTCCTCCAAATCGCCCGGGCGCTGCACGCCACGCACGCTGAGGTCCTCCCGGAACAGCTCTTCCCGGACATGGGCAACTACCGCAAGCGCGTCGGGATCATCGGTGCTTCCAAGATTGGCCGGCACGTCATCCGGCTCCTTTCCGCTTACGAGCTCGACGTGGTGGTGTCGGATCCCTACCTCAGCGCGGCTGAGGCGACCGCCCTCGGCGTCGAACGCGTCAGTTTGGACGAGTTGGTGGCCGGCTGCGACATCGTGAGCCTCCACGCGCCGTCGTTGCCGTCCACGAAGAACCTCATCGACGCCCGCCTCATTGACGCCCTTCGTCCACAGGCGACGTTTATCAACACCTCCCGCGGCGAATTGGTGGACCAGGACGCGTTGCTGGCGCGTGTGGAAAAAGGCGACCTCTTCGCGATCCTCGACGTCACCACCCCCTGGGTTCTCCCTTCCGGCTCGGCGTTCTACACCCACCCCAACGTGCTGCTCACCCCGCATGTGGCGGGTTCGTTGGGGAACGAGCTCGAACGCATGGCGGCGAGCGCGGTGTCCGAGGCACTGCGTCTGGCCAAGGGCGAAGCCCTCCGGTTCCCAGTGCGGGCGGAGGACCTCGCCTTCACTGCGTAGCGGGTTTTAGGGACGTACGACGACGGGCCGGTCACCGCTTCGCGCGGAGGGTGACCGGCCGCCGTCGTTATTTAACCCACCCCTACCACATAGCTTTATTGAGGGGCGTGACCGTCAGGCTTTCCAGCCGGGCTGTTCCTCCTTCCGAGAAGAGGGAGAGGGAGTTGGCGCCCGCCGCGGGGAACACCTGGTCCGTCAGGGTGGCCAGGCCGTCCTGGGCAAAGACCTCCACTGAAGCCCTGTCCACATACAGGCGCAGCTTGAGTTTTCCGTTGACAAGCTGAACGGGCACATCATCAACCGAAGCGAAGGCAGGGTGGAAGCCCTCGTCACCCGAGTTGGTCCGGTCGATGAACACCCGCCCCGAACCTGTGGAGTAACCGATCTTTGCAGACTCAGTTCCGATGCCCAGCACCTTCAGTCCGAAGGCAGAGGCCGTCCCCGGGGAGAATTCAGCATCGACCTGGACAACGTCCCCTGTAATGGGAAGGTTGCTTGTCCCCGCGGCGATATCCTGGGCCGGTGCAGCATAGGCGGCAGCGGTGTTCTTGAGGCTGTCCACCTGTTGGACTGCCTTCTGGGTCAGCCGCGACCCCTGGCCCGTCTGGGTGAGTTGGACTTCACGCGGCAAAGCCATGGTTCCCCGCCATGTGGACGTGGGGGTGGACTGGCCGTAGTCCCAATTGTTCATCCAGCCGAGCATGATCCGTTTGCCGTCGGGGACGTTGTTGAAGGAAACGGCCGCGTAGTAGTCCTTGCCCCAGTCCAGCCAGTCATGCTGTTCCAGCCGGGTAATGTCCGAGGCCACGAACTCATCGGCAAGGATATGTCCCCAGCCGCCCCGGTTGTTGTCCACGATCCGGATGGTGGCCTGGCTGCCCTTGTACTCGCTGACGTCCCAGGCTTTCCAGTCCAGGTGCTCGGAATCGGAACCCGTGGTGGTCCGCACGGCCTGGCCGTTGACCATGAGGTTCACTGTGGTCTCGCTGCTCCGCGGCTGCGCCGGCTGGGAACCTAGAACCATGTTGTCCAAGGTCAGATGGCCCCACGGTCCCGTGGCATTGTCCACGATCCGGATGCGGGCGATTTGGCCGTAGTACTGCGAGACATCCCAGTTCCTCCAGTTCATGTCGCCCGAGTTGCTGCCCGTGGTGCTCCGGACCGGGACGCCGCCCACCAGGAGTTCCACCTGCAGGGTGCCGTCCGTCCGGTTGCCACCGCCCAGGAGGAACCCGATGTTGGTGTTGGTGAGGTAGAACTCCGGAGAGGTGATGGTTCCTGCGTTGTCGTCGGCCTTGGGGCCTCCTTCAAAGGTGTTGATGCGCTTGCCGATGGCGTACTCACCGCCAACGGTGGAGGGATTCCTGGCGGCTTCGAAGTCTCCGGTCAGTTGCCATCCCGCAGCACTGAGTGTTCCCGGGTAGTCGAAACCGTCAAAAAGGAGGTACCCGGGCGGAGGCGTGTTGCCCGGCTGCTCGCCGACCTGCCGCGGATGGTTGCCGCCACCGGCCAGGAAATTGATGTAGTCCTTGGTGATGGTGAAGGGTGCGGACTCCAGGTTCCCTGTGGGAGCATCGCCGCCATTGAACCCGTTCACCAGCCCTGCGCCGATGGCGCCAGAGACTGCCTGTTGTCCGGGGAGGGTCCCGCCGGCCGGAACGCTTCCCCATGGACCAGCCGGGTTGGCGGGATCGTTGGCCACGTTCCACCCGTTGTAGTTGCCGCCATTGAACCCCGCCAGCAGGGTCCCCGGTGGCGCAACATCCAAGGGGTTGGTGTTTTCGGAGGTGAAAGTGGTGCCGTCGAAGCTGCCCACGAAGTACTGCCCGCCGCTGCCACCTGCCACGGACCCCGGATTGATGTTGACCACCAGGACCCACTTGATGTTGTTTGGATTCCCATCCACCGCCAACGGGAAGAGGTCCGGACACTCCCACTGTCCGCCAGTGGCATTGGCTGGTCCGAAGTCGTTAAGGTAGGTCCAGTTCTTCAGGTCGGTGCTCTTGTAGAACAGGACCCTGTGCTCGTTGGCTTCCACGGCGGACATCACCCAGTAGGAGCCTCCCGGACCCTGGTACCAGAACACTTTGGGATCGCGGAAGTCGCTCGTGTTGCGGTTCAACACCGGGTTTCCGGAGTACTTGGTCCACGTTTGGCCGCCGTCCGTGCTGTAAGCCAGGGATTGGGCCTGCTTGCCGGGATACGTGGGATGGTTGCCCGTGAAGTTGCTGGTGTAGACGGCCACCATCGGCGGATTCTGCAGCGTCCCGAACCCGCTGGTGTTCTGGGTGTCCACCACGATGGAGCCGGAGAAGATATCCTCCGTGGCCTGTCCGCTGCCGTTGAAGGCCTGCGGGATGGCCAGCGGCTGCTCAGTCCAGTGCAGCAGGTCGGTGGACGTCGCGTGGCCCCAGCTCATGTTGCCCCACGTGGTTCCGAACGGGTTGTACTGGTAGTACATGTGGTAGGTGCCGTTGTAGTAGACCAGCCCGTTGGGATCGTTCATCCAGTTTTTCACCGGCGTGTAGTGCAGATAGGGCCGGTACTGCTGGGTGGCAGGGTCCGGATCGCTGGCGAACGCGGGTGCGGGTGCTGCAGCCAGTGAAACAACGACGGCGGTCGCCACCGCTGCGATGACCGGCAGCTTGGTGAGTCTTGTCCTCATTGACAGACCTTCTTCCTGTTCGCTGGGTCAGGGGGTGGCCCGGAAGGAATAGGAACTGGCATAAGGGACGAACTCGCCCGAGCCGCCGCTGTCCAGCACCTTGGTTCCGGTCGTGGAACCATCCAGCACCACGGTGTTGGCAGCCACGGAGGAGACGGTATTGTTCGCCGCGACGTAGTTGTTGGCGCCGGAGGCCACCAGGATGATGGTGGGTTTCTGGCCGGATGGGCTCACGGATCCGGAAGGCACGTCGTAGCTGAAATGGTTTCCCGTCACCGTGTTGCCGCTGCCTGCCACATGAACCAGCCCGAACAGGTCATCCAGCCCGTTGTTGTAGGGCTTCAGCGGGTCAAAGGGCTCCATCTGCCGCAGGAAGTGGTTGGCGCCGACGAGGTTCTCCGTGCAGTTGCCTTCGAAGTTGACCATGCCCGGGTAGAAGGCATGGAGCCTGTTGGCCGTGATCGAGGAGCGGGTGCAGTTCTTGAAGTGGACGCTGCTTTTGCCCCGCGGAAACACGTTGTTGGCACTGACCAGCAAGCCCATATGACCCTCGGCGAAGATGGAGAAGCCCACGTACCCCGCCCCGATGAGGTTGTCCGTGACTTTGGAAGCTTGCCCGGAGCCGGTGAGCTCCACGCAGCTGCCACATTCGGCCAGGAAGTTTCCACTGACGCTCAGGGCATCGGTATCCCGGACCACCAGTCCGTGTTCAAGGTAGACCATGCCCATGCCTTCGATGCGGCAGGAGTCGTTCGCGGAGTCAAAGCGGATGCCGGTCTTTCCGTTGACGTAGGAGTTCTGGTTGGAGTTGAACGAGACTCCGTCCAAGCAAAAGTTCTGGAACACGATCGAACTCAGCCGCGGGTCGCCGGTGCGGTAGACCCTGAACGCATCGGTGTTGCCGTCCGTGTTTTCCACCCGGATGCGGCTGCCACCGGGGTTGATCTCATGCCAGCTCGAGGTGTTGCCGGCGTTGTAGCGGATGCTGCTGGACGTGAATCCATGCCCGGAGCCGCGGATGGTCAGAAAGCTGATGTCCACGTTGACACGGGTCTTGAGGGAGTAGTCCCCCGGCGGAATGTAGATGACGGCGCCCGGCTTGGATGCCTGATTGGTCTGCTGGGATTTCACATCGGCGATGATGCTGTTGATGACGAGCCCGATGTCGTTGTAGGGCGTGGCGGACGGATTTCCGGGGACGGACCAGGTGGTGACGTCGTAGACAGTGGTCACAGCGTGTTCTCCTCACATCGTTGGGGGTACTGCTTGAGCGGGCTACTGCTTGGGGGTGCTTGTTTCCGGCGCTACAGCACGCCGATGATGGCGCGATGTCCCTGGGCGGCGGGCGTGGCCGCTGGGGGTTGTTGGTTTCCCGCGGCTGGGTTGTCCTTCGCCAGGGCTTCCTTGGCGGAAAGCACGACGGCGGTGGCCGCGACTGCCGCTGCGGGGATCAACCGGAGGATGCTCCTTCGGCTGAGGGATGGGGATGGATCCATGGTTCTCCTTCGAACTCGGTGGTGATCAGGCTTGCGCTTGGCAGGCCGGGTCGGACGACGTGGCGCGGCGCACCCGCTTCCGCCAGGCGCACCCCTTCGTGGAACGCAGCGCACCCTTTCCCGCCCCACGCACCCCGGGGTACGGGTGCGATCGGCGCAAACGGGTGCGGCCACGATGCGCCACCCAGGGGTACGGGTGCGATCGGCGCAAACGGGCGCGGCCCACGCCACGCACCCCGGGGTAGCGGGTGCGCACCAAGGCAACGCGGGCAATGCCAAAAACTTGCCAAATCAGCCAAAATATGCCACAACGATTTGCCGTTTAGCGCCGATCACTTTATGGCCGCAAAATCCCCGCCGTCAAGAGGTCGAAAATTTTCGGCGCATACCATTGACACATCTGCCCAACGAGCCCTAGTGTCGTTGCCAAGTCGTTTTGGCAAAACGATTTTTCAAGCCAACACCACCATCTCTCTGCAATTTCCGTTCAAGAGAAAGTGAGTCGACAGCGATGTCCACTCGAAACACCATCTCCAGGCTCGTCTCCCTCGGCGGCCTGTGCACCGCCGTCGCACTCGTTGCTACCGGTTGTGGCGCCGGCGGCCCGGCACCCTCGTCCGGCGGATCCGGCGGCTCCAGCACCGTCAATGTCCTGGTGGAAGCGGGCGGCCATGCCGAGCTCACCGGCGTTGCCGAACAGTGCAAGAAGGACGCTGGCGTCGACGTCAACTTCGTCGAACTCCCCTACGACGGCATGTTCAACCGCCTCTCCAGCGAATTCTCTTCCGGCAACGTCTCCTTCGACGTAGCCGCGCTGGACTCCGTGTGGCTCCCCAGCTTCAAGGACGCCGTCCAGCCCATCGACGAGCTCTTCACCGACGAGGCCAAGAAGGACATCTTCCCGGCCCTCGTGAAGGAAGCCAACGTGGACGGACACTTCATCGGCATGCCGGCCTGGACCAATGCCGAGATCATCCTGTACCGCAAGGACCTCTTCGAGGACGCCAAGAACAAGTCCGATTTCCAGGCCAAGTACGGCTACGCACTGGCAGCTCCGAAAACCTGGAAGCAGTACCAGGACATCTCCGAGTTCTTCACCAAGGACGGCATGTTCGGCACGGACGTGAAGGGCGCCGTGGAAACCGAATGGCTGGCCCACGTGCTCCAAGCCGGGTCTCCCATGGTCCTGGACAAGGACAACAACGTGGTCATCGACAACGCCGCCCACAAGGAAGCCCTGGACTTCTACGTAAGCCTCACCAAGGATGCCCCCAGCGGCGCCGCGCAGGTTGACTGGGCGGCAGCGCAGAACCTGTTCAACCAGGGCAAGACCGCCATGACCCGTTTCTGGGCCCACGCCTACCGCCAGATCCCCGCCGATTCCCCGGTTGCAGGAAAGGTGGGTGCCGCAGCAATGATCGGCGGCAGCGCCGGCGTCGCAGGCGTTCCGGGACCGTGGTACCTGTCGGTTCCCAAGGCGACCAAGAACACGGAAGCTGCCAAGAAGTTCGTCAAGTGCGCCTATGACTACAACGACAAGGGAATTGAATCCAAGCTTGGCTTGGCCTCCCGCATCAGTGCCTTCCAGAAGTACCAGGACCAGCCTGGTTACGAGAGCTTCAAGCCGCTGATCGAGACCCTCAACGGCCAGGCCACGGCCACCCGGCCCGCAACCGCCAAGTGGCAGCAGATCGTTGACACCGTCCTGGTCCCGCTGCTGCAGAAGGCAGTGGCCGGCGGAGACACCTCGGCCCTCCTGGCAGATGCCAAGAAGCAGATCCAGGACCTCCTGAAGTAAGACTCCGCGGCCGGCACCGCCAGACAGTGCCGGCCGCGGCACCAACACAGCAGAAAACAAACCAGCAGAAAAGAAAACCGTGCGTATCTCCGATCGCCGCTTTGCCCTCTTCCTGATGACACCTGCGGCTCTCTTCCTGGCCGTGTTCGTCGCCTACCCGCTGTTCCGCCTGGTGGCTGACAGCTTCTTCAAGATCTCGCCGATCGCCGGCGGACCCCGCGACTTCGTGGGCTTCCAGAACTACGTCACGGCATTCACCTCCGAGGCCTTCACCAGCGCCGGATGGCGGACCCTCGCCTACACCGTGGTGGTGGTGACCCTCGAGTTCGCGCTCGGGCTCGGCATGGCCTTGCTGTTCACCACACTGGGAAAGAAGTCCCAGATCTGGCGGACCTTCTTCCTGTACCCGCTGATGATCGCCCCGATCGTCGCCGGCCTGCTCTGGAAGTTCCTGATGATCGACAACTTCGGCCTCATCGGCACCCTCCTCCACCAAGCCGGAATCCTCTCCGATCCCAACCAGATCGGGTGGTTGTCCGACCCCAACATCGTGTTGTTCTCGGTAGCTATCCCGGATATCTGGCTCACCACGTCCTTCATGTGCCTGGTGCTCTTCGCGGGCCTCCAGAACATCCCCGGAGACCTGATCGAGGCAGCCCGCCTTGACGGTGCCCGCGCCCCGGCCCTCCTCTTCCGGATCATCATCCCGCTGCTGCGACCCGTGATCGCCGTGGCGTTGGTGGTCCGCGGAATCGACGCCGCGAGGGCCTTCGACACCATCCTCATCCAGACCAACGGCGGCCCGCAGTCGGCCTCCGAAACCATGAGCCTGCTGATTTACCGCACCATGATCCGCTTCGGCGATCCGGGCCTCGCGAGCGCCATGGGCACCATCTACCTCCTCGCGATGCTCGCCGTCGCCTTCTTCGCGGTGGCCACCATTTGGCGGCCAGGAAAGGACAACTGATGAGCACCGCAAAGTCCACGTACGAAGGCGGCGGGCCGGGTCCTGCTTCTCCCTCGCCGCGGCGCGGCACAGGAACTGTTGCCCGGCCGGCAGCGGCGAAGCACACAAGCGAAACCGGTGAAAACAGCGGGCCAGGACGTCCGGCGTCGAACGTTTCCGATGCCCGGCCGCCGCGCAGGCGGCGCGGGGTGAACCGCGAAGGGCTTGAGGCGGGCCGCCGCAGCACCCGGACCATCCTGTGGATCCTGCTGGCCGCGGCCATGGTGCTGTACGGCTTCCCGTTCCTGTACCTTCTTTTCACGTCCTTCAAGACACCGATCGACACCATCGCAGTCCCTCCGACGATCCTCCCCAAGGAATGGACGCTGGAGAACTATGTGAACGCGCTGGGCCGCGGTGGCGTGGTGGCGTCGTTCATCAACAGCATCCAGACGGCCGTGATCAGCACGTTGCTGTCCCTGGTCCTCGCGGTGCCGGCGGCGTACGGCATCACCCGCTACAAGACACCGAGTGGGCGCGTGTTCATCATGGCCGCGCTGGTCACCCGGATGGTGCCGCCGGTGGCGATTGGTATCCCGCTGGCGTCCATGATGGCTTCGGTTGGGCTGGCGGATACACCCATCGCCCTGTCGATTGCGCACACCACCATCTCCCTGCCGCTCTCCATCTGGCTGATGTCCAGCTTCTTCGAGTCCGTTCCGCGGGACCTGGAAGAAGCGGCAACCGTGGATGGCTGCAGCCGCTTGGGCGCCCTCTGGCGGGTGGTGATCCCGGTGGTCTCCGGCGGCATTGCGGTGACGGCGATCTTCGCTTTCCTGGCCTCGTGGAACGAGTTCCTGTTCGCGCTGCTCATGACGGCGATCCGTTCGCAGACAACGCCGGTGGTCATTGCGAACTTCCAGACACAGTTCGGGCTCGATTGGGGTTCCATGACTGCCCTTGCCGCGGTCTACTCGATCCCGGTCATCCTCCTGACCCTGCTGCTGCAGCGGAAGATCGTGGCGGGCATGACGCTCGGCGCGGTCAAGGGTTAGCACCTGCAGGGCCATGACACCCGCAACGAAGTAGCCTACTGATAGCCCCTCCCGGGCATCACAAACCATAAGGACGTGGCAGAGAAGATGAGCAACAAGAACATCGGTATCAAGGACGTGGCCGTCGCCGCCGGTGTCTCCGTCACGACTGTCTCGCACGTCCTCAACGAGGTGTCCTACGCCCGGGTCAGCCCCGAAACCAGGGACAAGGTCAGATCCGCCGCCGAGGAACTCGGCTACGGCCCCAACCGCCTCGCCCAGGCGCTTCGGACGCAGCGGACCGGCATGCTGGGGCTGGTCAGCGAGGAAATCGCCACTACTCCCCACGCAGGCAGGATCATCCTGGGTGCGGACGAGGCCGCCAAGGCCCGCGGGTACAACCTCATGATCATCAACACTCCGGGCTCGGCGAGCCTCGAATCCCGGCAGGCCGATGTGCAGGCGTTGTTGGAGCGGCGGGTGGACGGCATCCTCTACGCCACCATGTACCACCGGAACGTGGAACTGCCCTCCAACCTCGGCAGCGTGCCGTCCGTCCTGGTGGACTCGGTGGCAAACGGCGGGAACATCACGGCCGTGATCCCCGACGAAGCGGGAGGTGCGCGGGCCGCCGTCGGCGCTTTGTTGGAAGCAGGCCACACCCGGATCGGCTTCATCAACAACACCGATGACGTTCCGGCTACCCGCGAGCGCCTCCAGGCTTTTCGGGCCATGCTGAACGAAGCAGGGCTCGACGGCGGTGGGGCACCTGTGGAGTCGGAGGTCTCCGAGGTGCAGGGCGGCTACGAAGCGGCCCGGCGGATCCTGTCCGGCGAGGACCGGCCTACGGGCTTGTTCTGCTACAACGACCGGATGGCGATGGGTGCCTACCGTGCCGCCGCCGAACTGGGACTGTCCATCCCTTCGGATCTTTCGGTGGTCGGCTTCGATGACCAGGAACTGATCGCCGCCAACCTCTACCCGGGCCTCACCACCGTGGCCCTGCCCCACTACGAGATGGGTGCCTGGGCCACCGAGCACCTCATTGATGCCATCGAGGGGAAGACGGACCTTTCCCTTATGGCGCTCCACCCGACCATCCTGGGCTGCCCCTTGGTCCGCCGCGATTCCGTCGCTGCACCCCAGTAACGCCCCAGCCATTACCTTCAACGTCCCCTAAGGAACGCCCTCAATGTCCAGCAGCCTTGATGCCGCACGCCCGGAAACAGCCCCGGGCACGGAAACAACCCAGGCAACCACCTCCAGGTTCCGGCCTGCCATCCACTTCACGGCAAGGGACACGTGGCTCAACGATCCCAACGGACTGGTTTTCCACGACGGCGTGTACCACCTCTTTTTCCAGAACAACCCATACGGCAATGTTTGGGGCAACATGTCTTGGGGCCACGCGACGTCGCAGGACCTGCTGCACTGGACGGAACACCCTGTAGCCATCGCGGGCGACGAAACCGAGGACATCTTCTCCGGAAGCGTGGTTGTGGACTACGGCAATACGTCCGGCTTCGGCACCTCGGAGAAGCCTGCGCTTGTGGCCGTCTACACCAGTGCCTTCACGGCGGCGTCCGAGCACGCCGGCACCCAGGCCCAGTCCCTGGCGTACAGCACCGACGGCGGAATGACGTGGCACAAGCACCTGGGGAACCCGGTCCTGACCCGGAATTCAGCGCATTTCCGTGATCCCAAGGTATTCCGCTACCAGGCTGACCTTGGCGCGTACTGGGTGATGGTCGCCGTCGAAGCCCAGCAGCAAAAGGTGGTCCTTTACCGTTCGGATGACCTGAAGACTTGGGACTTCCTCAGCGACTTCGGCCCTGCCAACGCGGACGCCGGCGAATGGGAATGCCCGGACCTCTTTCCCCTCCCCGTGGACGGTGATCCTGAGGACATCAGGTGGGTGTTGATCGTCAATGTGAACCCCGGCGCGGTGGCCGGAGGGTCCGGCGGCCAGTACTTCGTTGGGCAGTTCGACGGCGTCAGCTTCGTTCCGGATGCCGCTTCGCTTGCCGCCCCCGCCGGTCTTTCCGAACTGCCCGAAGCGGAGGCGCGCGACGCGCTGCAGCGGAGCCTGTGGTTGGACTGGGGCCGGGACTGCTACGCCTCCGTGTCCTTCAGCGACGTCCCGGATGGCCGGCGGATCATCATCGGCTGGATGAATAACTGGGACTACGCCAACCAACTGCCCACGTTCCCATGGCGGTCTTCCATGACGTTGGCCCGCGAACTTCGTTTGGTCACGGTCAATGGTTCTCCACGCTTGGCCCAGCAACCCCTGCTGCCAGACGCCGGTGGGGCCGCCAACGGAGTCTCGGGTCACGGCCAGACGGGTTTTGTTGCCGCTCCGCAGGCCGGCGCACTCGAGTTGACGGATTCCGCCGTGCGCCTGCCGGATTCCACCCCGGGCAGCGCCCACGTCATCACGGCGGACATCCTCCCCGGCGACGCCGAAACCGTGGAGTTCCGCCTGTTCGGCAGCAACGACGGACGCCAATGCACGCTCCTTCGCTACCACACAGCCAACTCCCGGCTCACCCTCGATCGAACCCGCTCGGGAAACACGGGCTTCCATCCGAAGTTCCCATCTGTCGAGTCAGCGCCGGTGGATCTTGTCGATGGAGCGCTCCACTTGCTCATCATCGCGGACCAGTGCTCCGTGGAGGTCTTCGCACAGGACGGCCGGGTGGTCCTGACGGATCTCGTCTACCCCGACGCCGGAAGCGTGGAGAACTGGCTTTCGGTTTCCGGCGGCCCGGCGACCGTTCTCAGGCTCAACGCCGAGGCGCTCAAGTGAGTGCGAGTGCCGTCCCCGTGGTGGTTGTCGGCGAAGCCCTGGTGGACATCGTCGTCTCACCGGAAGGCAGGGTGGAGCATCCGGGTGGGTCGCCCGCGAACGTTGCCTATGGACTGGGACGCCTGGGCGTGAAGACGGCGTTGCTGACCTCCATCGGCGATGACCACCACGCAGCGGCCATCGAACAGCATCTTCACAGTGCCGGGGTGGTCCTCCTGCCCGGTTCCAAACAGCCCGGCAGGACGGCCACGGCCACCGCGACGTTGGCTTCCGACGGCTCGGCACACTATGAATTCGACATCACGTGGAAATTGCCGCGGACCGCTCCCGCCACGATTCCCCAAGTGGTGCACACCGGTTCGATCGCAGCCTTCCTCGCGCCGGGTGCTGCCGTGGTCAGGGAGCTCCTTGAGCAGTCGCACCAGCGCTGCGTGGTCACCTTCGATCCGAACATCCGCCCCGCACTGCTGGGCAGCCACAGCGAGGCCAAAGCGACCTTCGAGGACCTCGCCCAGTTCACGGAGGTAGTCAAACTCAGCGACGAGGACGCACTATGGCTCTACCCGGGAGTGCTGCTGGAAGACGTCCCACAGCGGATCCTCGAATGCGGAGCCGGGCTCGTCGCCATCACCCGGGGATCGGAGGGTTCCTTGCTCGCAACGGAAACCACGCGGGTTGTTGTTCCCGCCATCACGTCCTCCGTTGTGGACACCATCGGTGCCGGCGATTCGTACATGTCAGCCCTGATCTACGGTCTCCTTAATCGGGGCGCGGAAGGCTTTAATGCGGCCTCGCTGACCTCGCTTGGGAGCCTGGCATCCAAGGCGGCCGCCATCACGGTGCGCCGGGCGGGTTCGCAACCGCCCACGCTGGCGGAATTACAAGCCGAGCTGCCCGAACGCGAAGCGGTGAAGCAATGACCCAGCAGGACCAAGGAATCACCACGTTGCAGAATCACCACACCAAGGGAACACACGCCATGACCAGCACCAACTACTACGACGTCACCGCCTGGCCAGCAGGCAACCCCGCCGAGGATGTTGGCGAAGTCATCAACAGCATCATCGCCGACATCAAGGACCGGCAAACGGCCAACGACGTGAACGACGGCGGCAAGCCGGGCGCCGTCATTTACCTGCCGCCGGGGGACTACCGCCTGCGGACCCAGGTGCTGATCGACGTCAGCTTCCTGAAGATCCAAGGCTCAGGGCATGGTTTCACGTCGTCGAGCATCCGGTTCAACGTCCCGCAGGACGAATGGCCGGACCTGCACGAACTGTGGCCTGGTGGAAGCCGGATCCTGGTGGACCTGCCCGTCACCCCGGGCGGGGAACAAACGCAGGGTGCGGCCTTCCGCGTCGAACGGGACGGCAGCCCCCGGATCAGTTCCGTGGAGTTTGCCAACTTCTGCATCGACGGCTTGCACTTCGTTCCGGACGGCTCGGATCTGCCCGCGGAAAACACCTACGTCAACGGCAAGACCGGCATCTTCGTGGCCAGCGCCAATGATTCCTTCCGGTTCAACGGAATGGGTTTCATCTACCTGGAGAACGCCCTGACCATCCATAACGCGGATGCGCTGTCCATCCACGACAACTTCATCGCCGAGTGCGGAAGCTGCATCGAGCTGCGTGGATGGGGGCAGGCTTCGAAGATCACCGACAATCTGATCGGGGCCGGTTTCAAGGGCCACTCGATCTATGCGGAGAACCACGGCGGACTGCTGATCACGGCCAACAACGTCTTTCCCCGCGGTGCCAGCAGCGTCCATCTCTCCGGGGTCACGCGGTCCAGCATCTCCAACAACCGGCTGCACTCGTTCTATCCAGGAATGGTGATCCTGGAAGCGGACAGTTCCGAGAATCTCGTCGCCACCAATCATTTCCTGCGGGACCACGAGCCGTGGACACCCTTTTTCGGGATCGACAACGGCCTCGACGACGTCCACGGACTTCTCAGCGTCAGCGGCAGCGACAACTCAATCGTCGCAAACCACTTCTCGCTGATCATCGGTGCGGACAGTGTCCGGCCGGCGGGGGCGACGCCTGTGGCCATTCGCCTGGCGGAGGGGACCGGAAACTTCGTCTCCACCAACCACGTGGTGGCGAAGGACGTCCACGCCACGTCGAACGAGTCCTGCTTCGAAGCCCAGGTTGACGCGTTGTTGGCAGCCAAGGGCAGCGATGGCCTCGGCGTCACCACCGTCATGGTGGATTCCGGATCGGTCCGGAATACGATCCTGGATTCCGGCACGGACGCACAGGTCATCGCGGACAGGGATGCCAACGCACTTCGGGCCACGCCCGCCGTCGCCACACCGGAAAGGTAAGCCGCAGCCAACTAAGTCCCGCGCACCCAACTATGGGCAGCTTCCGGGCGGTGGACGCCGCGGGGCCGGTAGCCCAGCGCTTCGGCGTGACCGGTAAGATCGGCGAGGTACCAGATGATGGCGAGCCACATCTCGGTTCCCTGCAACGTTGGCAGGTGCTGCACACCGCTGTCCGGCGAAGCGCTGAAGGCCATGCCCTGCCCCGGATGCCACTGCGTCAGGGCGTGCTCCAGCTGGTGCACGGCCCACGCTTTCGCCTCGTCGGAGCGGTGGCTGGCCTGCTTCGCGGCGAGCCAGAGCGGATGGGCCACGTCCAGAACGTTGCAGGCGTTCTGTGTTCCGGGCACGAAGTACCGCGGGTCAGCTGCATGTTCCAGGACGGTGTCCACGAGCTTCTCCACGTGCGGGACGGGGAGCCCGAACTGCGCAAACGTTCCACGGGTCAACCGGTAATAGCCGTTCACCACTTTGCGCCGGGTGTCGTTGGCGGGTGTGTCCCACGTTCCTGCCGCCGGATTCACGTGGATCAGAAGCCAGCCGAAGAGCGCTTCCACAGACCCGGCAGCATTGCCATGGCCCAGGGCAAGGTTCCAGTAGGCGGCGGTTCCCCACGCATCCACCCAGGCTCCCGATCCCCAGGTTTCCTTGCGCCACGGCAACCCGTCGAGTGCCGCGGTCAGGTCCGCCGCGTCCATATCCGCTACGGCGTGGACGGGATGCGGGAAGCGGCTGCCCAGGAGGTCCAACGCGTAGCCGACGGAGAGCACATGGTAGGTGGCTTGCCCTTTGCCGAACTCAAGGACGTCATCGGCCGGTTCGCCAAACTCCGGGACCAGTCCCGTCACCGGATCCTGCAACCCGGCCAGCCGAAGCACATGTTCTGAAGCGGGCAACTGCGGGGGCGCCGAGCCGAGCAGAAGGTCGGCTATCTCCACGGCATCGCACTGGGCCCGCACAGTCCGCGGCGCACCCGGACGGTCAACGAAGTACCCACCGTCCTCGCCCATCCAACAACGGGACAGAACGTCCATCGCCCCGGCGCGTGCCGCAGCAGCGAACGCGGCGAGCCTGGTCCGGAGGCCGCCGTCGTCGGATCCCCGCACCATATCCCGTCGGTCCCGGATCTGCCGCGCCGGGTTCCCGCCCACCACCGACCACGCGGGCACGTCCTTGGTGACCACGGCGCCGGCGGCGAGGACCGCGTGCGAGCCGACCGTGACGCCGTCGAGCACCACCACGTTGGACCCGATCCAAACGTCATCCCCGATCACAATGCCTTTGCTGCTGAGCGGCTGCTTGAACACGGGCCCGGCCGGATCCATCGAGTGGTTGAAGCCCAAGATGGAGGTGTGCGCTCCGATCCGCACGGCATCGCCCATGGTTACGCCACCCCGCACCACCGTGAAGGCGTTGATGGTGCAGTTCTCCCCCAGGGCCACCTCGCCCGTGACATATGCGTGGGCCGCAACATAGGAATCGGCGCCGATGGTGAACGTCCCCGGGTCGACGTTCGCGAGCGGTGACAGGAAGACGCGCTCGCCGATGGTCACTCCCCCGCGTTGGGCCAAGGCCTTCTGGTGCTCGATTTGTGCTTGGTGTTCCTCCGGGGAGGCGTTGCCCCAGAAGGTCCAGGGTGAGTAGTCGTAGCTGAGCGCATGCATCCCCTCATCCTTCGGCGGCGGGGATGCAGGGTCAATGGAATGATGAGCAATCGATCATTATCGGTCAGGCATCAGGAAGGGCTGGTGGAATTCCGCACGGCAAGCCCCGGCAGCAGGGACAGGTGCTGGACGGGCAGTTCGCTCCCATCGGCAATGCTCTGCAGCCGGGACTGCAGGAGGCGCATCGCCGCGGCGCCAACAGCCTGCTTGGGAGGTGCGACGGCGGTCAACGGCACCATCGAGAAGGCAGCCACCTCGTCGTCGTACGCCACGATGGACAGGTCCTCGGGCACCCGCAGCCCGCGGGCCGTCGCCAGTTCCACCAAGCGGGACGCGTGGGCGTCCACATGCACAATCGCGGCCCGGGTTCCGGCGGCAAGGCAATCGTCCAGGAACAGGTTGAGGACTGCATCCGCGCCCGCCGGGTCCCTGCCCAGGTCCGGCAGCGCGCGGAAGGGCGCGTCGCCGTCGAGCCCCAACGCCTCCACGCTGCCCCGGTATCCAGCGGTGAGGAAGGCCGCCGTCGGGGTTTCCTTGCGGAGGGCCAGGCCGATGGAGCGGTGCCCCAAAGCGGCGAGGTGGCGGACTGCCACCACGCCGCCGTAGGCATGATCGGTGCGGACGGTGTCATATTCGCGGGACGTTTGCGGGTAGGTGATGGACCGCTCCATGAGGACCACCGGCACCTCCAGCGAGTCCAGCCAGGCCCCCGTGTCCGTGGCCGTGGGTTCGTAGGTGCTGGTGGCCACCACCACGCCGCGGACGCCGAGTCCCACCAGTCGCCGCACCCGCTCCTGCTCTGTTTCCCGGTCATAGTGGGTGACGCCGAGGACAAGCCTTGTGCCAAGCTGCGCCGCGACGCTTTCCGCGCCGGCGATCACCTTGGCGTAGTAATAGTCCGACGTCGGGACCACCAGTCCGGTGATGGAACCATCCGCCGGGGTGGCCAGGCGGCCCGGCAGCGTTGCGCCGCCGTGGACCCGGACCAGCAGCCCGGCCGCGGACAGGCTGTTGATGGCGCGCCTGGCCGTGATCTCGGAGATGCCCAATTCCCTGGCGATCTCCGTCGTGACAACCCGGCCGTCGCGGCGGGCGAAGGTGAGGATGCGTTGGTCGCGCTCGGCAGCAAGCATGGGGCGATCATAACTGATCGAATATGACCGTTTGAATGAACCTAGCTGAGTGGAGTAAAGGCATTCGCGGCCGGCGCATCAGCCGCCCAGCTCGTCAGCAGCTTGAGGTGCTCCTCATGGACTGTCCCGGGCTCGGCCGTGTAGACGTTGAGGCCCAGGGGTGCGCCATGCAGCGAGGGAAGTTCCAGCGACTGGTACGTCAATTCCAAGTAGCCAACCACCGGATGCTGCAGCCGTTTGACGCCGTCGTGGACAAAGCGGATATCGTGCGAGGCCCAGAGCTTGCGGAACTCGGGGCTCAGCGTGGACAACTCGCCCACCAAATCCCGTAGGGACCTGTCGTTCGGTTCCCTCCCGGCTTCGGCTCGAAGGAGCGCGGCCGTGGCGGCGGCGCCACCCTCCCAGTCGATGAAGAAGTCCCGGGCGGCGGGATCGAGGAAGTGGAAGCGGGCAAAGCTGGCATGGCCGTGGGCGGCCGTCGTTTCGCTGGCAAACATGGGGGCGTGTAGTGCCCTGGCCAAGGCGTTGCTGGCCAGGACGTCCAGGCGCCCGTTGCGCACGAAGGCCGCGGACATGCCCATGGAGTCCAGCATCCACTGAACCCGCGGCGCAACTTCCCCGGTGTCCTTGGGACGCAGTGCCCGCCTGCGATTGGGTTTGGCTGCGCTCGCCAACTCGAACAGGTAGCGCGTTTCTTCCGTACCCAGGTTCAAGGCGCGGGCTACGGACGCCAACACTTCCTCGGAGACACCCGTGATGTTGCCCTTCTCCAGCCTTGCGTACCAGTCGGGGCTGACTCCGGCGAGCACCGCGACTTCCTCCCGGCGCAGGCCGGGAACGCGACGGCGTGCTCCGGCGGGCAGGCCCACCTCTTCAGGCTTGATCTTGGCCCGGCGGGTAGCCAGGAACTCCTTGATGTCGGCGCGGTTGTCGGCTGGCTCATAACTCATGAATTCACGGTAACCCTGTTTCCGTTACGGAGAGGGGGTACAGCTTGTCCCCGGATAAACGCGGTCTTCCTGGGGTTTCGGCATGGGTCTCTCATGGATGGAGAGACGTTCGACCCAAGCAAAGGAGTGTCCATGCACGGGCAAACCCCTACCACCCAACACCAGAAGCCTGGAGCACCACGGCCCGGATTGCCGCTGGTCATCTACGTCCTGGCCCTGGGAACCTTCCTGATGCTGACCACCGAGTTCGTGGTGGCCGGAATCCTCCCGGAGATCGCCGCCGACGTGCAGGTCAGCGTGGCCCAGGCCGGCCTGCTCATTACCGTCTTCGCCATTGGCATGGTGGCCGCGCCGGCCATGGCCATGTTGACACTGCGCATGCCGCGGAAACTGACGCTCATCCTGGCGCTGGTGGTGTTTGCGGCCGGGCACGTGATGGTCGCGTTGGGCAGCAGCTTCGAACTCCTGCTCGTTGCCCGGTTCGTGACGGCGCTGGCAACCGGCGCGTTCTGGTCGGTGGCCGCCGTCGTTGCCACGCATGCAGCGGGTGCGTCGATGGCTGCCCGGGGCATGGGCCTGATCAACGCAGGGGGCATGCTGGCTACGGTGATAGGCGTTCCGTTGGGTGCGTTGGCCGGCCAAACCATTGGATGGCGCGGAACGTTCTGGGCACTGGCGGTCCTGTCGATCGCCGTCATCATCCCCATCGCGCGAAAGGTTCCCCGCGAGGCGGGGCACCCGGGCGGAGGGTCCCTGCGAAGCGAATTCGCAGCCCTGGGAAACATACGGTTGTGGCTCGTCCTCACCGCCTGCGCCACAACCTCCGGTGGCGTACTGGCCGCCTACACCTACATTTCTCCTTTGCTGACGGAACAAGCGGCACTACCGGCAACGCTGGTGCCGCTCGTCCTGATCGGCTTCGGCACAGGTTCGTTTGTTGGCAATCTCCTGGGTGGCCGCTTCGGGGACTCCCATCCCCACCTGGCAACCATCCTGGCGCCGGCAGGCAGCACGGTGATCCTGTTCCTGATCTGCATCGTCACGGGCCAACCGGTCCTGACGGCAGTTCTGCTGCTTCTCCTGGGCCTGTTCGGGCTCGGCGCCAATCCGGTGCTGATGTCCTTCGCCGTCCGCTTCGCGGGGCGCGCCCCGACGCTCGGATCGTCTCTGAGCGTCTCTTCCTTCAACGCCGGCACGGCCATCGGCTCCTGGGTTGCGGGCCTGACCCTCGCTTCGCCTGCAGGCGTCACCGGCCCCGCGATGGTGGGAACCGCAGTGGTGGCACTGACCCTCATCCCGGTGACGCTGCTCGCCAAAGCCGTAAAGAACGACGGCGGTCCCCGCCGGCCGCAGGCACCGGCACCCAGTCCGGAGCCGTCGTCGAACGCTTCCGCGTTGGCGCCTTAGTACTCGCCCTTGATCACGAAGAACGAGCCCCGGATTTCGCCGGCCAGCTTGGACTTCTGCCGTGCGAACTTGAAGTTGGCGGCCAGCTCTTCCGGCACCTCCATGCCCTGGGAAAGCTTGAAGCCAACGGCCCGCTTGGAACCTTCTTCGAGGCCGTAGAGCACATTGATGGACAAGCCGGATTCGTAGAACACGTACGTCCAGCGGGTGCCTTCCACCTCGAAGGAGGTCACTTCCAGGGGCCGCGACTGAATCACGAGGTCGCGTTCCTTGAGCACCCTGTTCACGTAGTCGACGATCTCCGGCGCCTCGTCGGCAGGTACCACGGTAAAGACGTGATCGTACTTGTTCTTGAAGTACCGGGCCTCATTGGCCCTCAGCCCTGCCAGGGCGTCCACTACCGGGGATGATTCCAGCCCGACGGTGGAAACGTCCTGGAAGTCTACGGTGTACGGCATGGGTCCTCCTGTGTTGTGAACTCGTTTGTTGGCTTCACCCTACGTCCGCTGCGCACGTCCCGGCTTCTTGAATCATGCTCGACTTTGATGCCCGGATACCGTGACAGGATGCCGCTCCCACCTGCGGGTATCATCAGCAGGGAATCCTAAAGAAGCTTGGGGGACACACTTATGACGCGCGCACCAGGGCAGCTCGCTTTCACGGACGAGGTCAGCAGGGACCTGACTCTGCGTGAGTACGGCCTTGACCCGTCGCTGGATTCGCCGCTTCTTCCCAACACCGCGGTGATGAGCGCGCTACAGAACCTCGTCCGCCTCGCCACCGAACTGTGCGGCGCCCCCTTCGGCGTGGTCAACATCATCAGCGCGGACTACCAGCACCAGATCGGCGCTTGGGGCGTGGAAGCCGGCGTGTGCTCGCGCGACGATTCCATGTGCGCCAAGGTCTTCCTTTCACGCGAAAAAACAGTGGTTCCGGATGCCTCCTTGGACCCGCGCTTCGCGGACAACCCTTTTGTCACCGGCGAGATCGGCAGCGTCCGCTTCTACGCGTCAGTTCCGCTGCAGACAGACTCGGGCTTCGTCCCCGGTACGCTCTGCGTCTTCTCGGACAAGGCCCAGGAGCTCCGTCCCGAACAAGTCAGCATGCTCGAAGTCCTGGCCCGCCAAGTGGTGGAACTGCTGGAACTCCAGCACCGGACCGCCCAGTTGGACCGCACCTACGCCGAACTGAAGGACAGCAACGCCAAACTGGCAGGCTTCGCGGGCCGGGTCAGCCACGACCTCCGCATTCCGCTGACCACCATCCTTGGTTACGTCGAACTCGTTGAGGACAATCCCGACGTCCAGCCCGGGACCAGCACGGCCAAGTACCTGGACAAGATCGGCGCAAGTGGCCGCCGCATGCTGTCAATGCTTGAAGACGTCCTCAGCTACTCCCGTGTTGGTGGCGGCCTCCAGCCGACGTACTCGCCCCTTAGGGAGATAGCCGACGAGGTTGCCCGGGACCTCGGAATCGACGACGACGGCATCCTGGAGGTCCAGGACCTGGCCGTCTATGCCGATCCCGGGCAACTCCGGACCCTGCTCCAGAACCTGCTCACGAACGCCATGAATTACCGCAGCCCGGAACGCGATCTCCGCATCCGTATCACGGGCGTCGCCAACTACCATGGCGCCACGATCTACGTGGCGGACAACGGCAAAGGCATCGCACCCGAGGACCGTGCCAAGGTGCTGGAACCGCTGGTCCGGCTCCGCCGGCCGGGCGACGGTTCCGGGACCGGGCTGGGTTTGGCCACGTGCAGCAGCATCGCCAAGGCGCACGGCGGCGACCTCACACTCACTGAAACCCCTGGCGGCGGCACCACGGTAGCGGTCAGTTTCCCGGCCGGCTTCTAGCCACACTGGCGAGTCAACGCCCCGCCCGGGAGAACCGACGACGGCGACCTGCCGCCGTCGTGCGTTCGCGAAGTGGCACTTAATGCCAATGTTTCGCGGAAACATTGGCATTAACTGCCATCTCGGGGGCTGCCGGGGACCTAGTCCTGGTTGTCGTTGCCCTTGTCCTTGGGTGCCTTCTTGTCGCCCTTGCTGTCACTCTTTCGATCGCTCTTGACGCTTGCGCGGTCCTTGCCGTTGGCACCGCCCACCGTACCGGAGGTACTGGCCGGCGTGGGTTGCGCCGGAAGGTTGGCGTGGACGGGCTGGGCCGGCTCCTGGACAGGCTCGACGTTGGCTGCGGGCACCGCTTCGGCGGGCGCGGTGTTCGCCGGGTCAACGGGGATGCTCGGCTGGCGGTCTGTCACAGAGACGCTTGGATCAGCGGTTCGCGAGGGCTCCGACATGCCGGTGACTGACACTCCGTGGATGAACAGTGCTACGGCCACGGGAATCCCCGCGGCAGCCACAGCCACGCCGCCAAGGAGCTTGTGCCTGGCCTTGCCGAACGCCGCGGCTCGGCCAAACGCCATGGCCCGCGTTGCCCGTCGACCCGGAGGAACGTGGGGAGCACGGCTCGGAACCGGCGGCAGGATGGCCGTCCGGCCAGCCGCGAACCTGCGTCGGGGGCTGGCCAAAACCGCCTCCACATCGGATGCTTTGGGACGCCGCTCGGGGTCCATATCCGTCATGGCCCGCAAGAGGGTGCGCAGCTTCTCCGGAAGGTTCGACGGAATCTGCGGCGCGCGGTGAAGCCTGGCCGCGGCGGTCTCCATCGGAGTGCCGGGGTATTCAGCCTTGCCAGTGAGGCATTCCAGCAGGACCAGGCCCAGCGAGTAGATGTCGCTGGCCGGGGTCAGATGGAGGCCTTGGGCCTGCTCGGGGCTGAGGTATTGGGCGGTTCCTACGGTGAATCCTGTTGCGGTCAGGCGGTTCTCCGACATGACCAGCGCTACGCCGAAGTCGGCCAGTTTCACGGACCGCGACGAGCCGGAGCCATCCGAAACCAGGATGTTCGCCGGCTTGATGTCTCGGTGGATCACGCCCTGCCGGTGGACCTGCGCCAGCGCGCCAGCCAGGCGGACCCCGATCGCCGAGACGTCGGCAACCTTCATGGGCCCCTCGGCCAAGGCTGCGCGGAGGTCCCGGCCTTCGGCCAGTTCCATCACCAAAAACGCGCGCTCCTCGTCGTTGCGGGTATCCACTCCGGCATCGAACGCGCGCACCAACCCCGGGTGGTCGAAGGCCGCGAGCAGCCGCATTTCGGTTTCCTGGCGCACCCGGAAGGATTCGTCCCCGGAACCTGGCAGGAAGAGCTTGACGGCCACGTCCCGCCCCAGCCTCACATCCTGCGCCTGGTACACGGTGGACATGGCACCCCTGCCGAGGATCCGGCCCAACTGGTACCGCCCACCCAGCAATCCATCGCTGGATTCGGATACCCCAGCTACGTCGTTATTGGCCACGAATTGTCACGCCCTCCAGGCGTATCCGGGTGCCTTGGACCCAACCACTGTCCACCGCCACCAGTCAACGCCGTCGATCAAACTTTCACGGTAGCCGCGCGGGTCCACCTTCGGTGGCCAACCCCTGCGGCTCGAGCAATCCTTCGTCAGAACAGCATCATCCGGTTTTCTCCAGATTTATTCGTCAGCATACTTAGTATTGATGGGAGGGGGCAACCCGGAGGTCATATTCGCCACTCACCGGACAGCGCGCACACGCCGTCACCCCAGGCGCCGGGCGTCCAGGGGACGAGAACGTACGACGGCGGCAGCCCGCCGTCGTACGTTCTGTCGCCTTAGGCACCGGGCCCAGCCACAGGCTTCAGTCCTCGAAAAACGTGGTGGCCACCGAGCCGGTGCGGCCTTCGACAATGCTCGCGGCAACGTCGTGCACCTTTTGGTTGCGGTGCTGCGACGCCTTGAGGAGAAGCGCGAAGGCTTCATGTTGGCTGCAGCTGTTCTGCGTCATGATGATCCCGCACGCAAGGTCGATCACGGTGCGGCGTTCCATGGCGACCTTCAAGTCTTCGACCAACAGATCCGCAGTGGCAATGCGCAACGCAAGCCGCAGCGCCTGACCGGCCATGTCGCCGAAGATGCCCGCCACCTCAATGACACCGTCCGTGAACTGGCCGGGTTTGGAGGCGAAGAAGTTCAAGGCGGCGGAGGCGTCCGGGCCGAGATCCAGCGGCACCCCCAGAACACCCCTTGCACCGGCCGCCTCAAGGCTCTCCGCATATCCTGGCCACCGCCCGTCCTTCAGGACCTCTTCCACCAGGATGATCTGCTTGGAGATGACCGCCTCCATGCACGGCCCATCACCGAGCCCCTGCTCAATACCGTCCAGGAAAATGGCGTCATCGCTGCTTCCGGCAATGGTTACGGCCCGCTTGCGGCGGCGAAGCGTGACGGCACATTCAATGCGGGCCCCGCTCGCGTTGCTCAACGCGGTGGCCGCGTACCGGGTCATCCCGTCAAGGAAACCCTTAATGTCATCGGCCCCCGCGATGAGTTGGTGGAGCCTCTGAAAATCCTCATTCTGCTCTTCAGTTTCCACATCTCAATGCTATTCAGAAACCGCGACGAGCGGCAGGGGATGGTGTCACTCGGCTGGTCCAGCCCCGTTGTCGCCGGTGATTTCGTGGCTGTAGCTGGCCCGGTAACCATCGATGCCCCGCACGCTCAGCGCCTCATTCAAGGCATGGGCCAAGAGGTCGCGCTCCAGCTGGGGAAGGCTTAACGCCCCATACAAATAGGCTTGCACTTCAACCAGCCCGGTCATTCCACCGATGCTGAAGTAGCCCATCCACACCTGGTCCAGCTTTAGCTGGGAGGCTTCGAACGCTAGGCGGAACCGTCGGCGTTGTTCGTCCTCGATCCCAGGGACGGCCATCGCTCACCCCCGGTCAAGCTCCCGACCCCGGCAACTCCTGGACCACTTCCTGCGCGACGTCCCTCAAGGGACGGCTTTCCTGGGTTGACCGCTTGATGAGGTGGAGCATTGCTTCGGCCTCGTTCAGTCCTTGGCTGGACATGACGACGCCTTTGGCCATTGCCACGGCGTCCCGCTGCACCAGGGCACTCTTCAGCTCCTCGCTCAGGGTGGCCACACGTTCCCGGATCTGGACATTCGTCAGGAAAATGGCGGCCTGGGCAGCGAACTTCTCCAGCAATTGGATGAGGCGCGGGGAGGCGTAGGTGGGGGCTTCCCAGTAGATCTTGATGGCACCAAACGCCAAGTCCCCGGACAACAACGGCACGCTCAGGCACGAGCGAAGCCCCAGGTCGGCAGCGAGTGAGCCCCACTGCGGCCAGCGTGGATCCGTCCGAACGTCTTCAACATCCACGGGACGGCCGGAGGCCCAAGCACTGAGGCATGGACCCTGGCCAAGCTGGTATTGGAGGGCATCAGCCTGCGCCACCAGGCTCGACGTTGAGGCCGCGCTGGCCCGCTGGCCGTCCGGGTCCATCAAAGAGACGCCTGCGCCGGAAGCGTCGTCGACCGCCAGGACGGCGGCCTGCGTGATCAGGCTCAGCGCGTTGGCCACCGTTTCTTCGGTGAGGAGCATCCCGGATGCGCGCGCGAAGACCGCGGCCAACTCGTCTGCCAGTGGCATGTCAGTATCCATGGCCCGCTCAACTCCCTGAATGCCGGTCAAGGGAAAATCCCCTTGTCTTCATCCCAGCACAGAAACGGCGCGGGCTCCACTTCCCGAGGCCGGGTTCGTGGGAAATTGCTCCATGTGGCGCAGGAAACTGCGGCGCATGGGACGGCAAGGCAGAATGGGAAGCATGACCCGCACAACTTTTGCCCTCGTCCGCCATGGCCAGACCGACTGGAACGCCGAGCGAAGGTTGCAGGGAGCCACCGATATCCCGCTGAACGAGACCGGCAGGGAGCAGGCCCGCGACGCCGTAGCCATCCTGTCCGGCTACGAATGGGACACGATCGTTTCCTCGCCCCTTAGCCGGGCTGCGGAGACCGCCGACCTGATCGCGGAGGGGCTGGGCCTGACGGTGGCGCGCCGTGTCCCAGAGCTGATTGAGCGGAGCTTTGGCCCGGCGGAGGGCCTGCAGGCCGGACCCGAACTGGACGCGCTGCGCATCCCCGGCGGCTTCCGCGGTGGGGAAAGCGACGACGCCGCCGCCGCCCGAGGAACGGCAGCCCTCGAAGAGCTTGCCCGCGAATTCGCAGGTCAGCGCGTGCTGGTGGTCAGCCACGGAACACTGATCCGGCTCACCCTCAACCGAGCCGTCGGCCGCACGCTGGACAGCGTGCAGAACGCAGCGCTGAACCTTGCCCACCACCACCCGGCGGACGGCTGGGACCTCGAGTTCTACAACGGCGAGCGCCTCACCGCAGACGTAGCAGGCTAGGCGGCATCCGGGCCGGAGCCTAGCCGGGCCCGGAGCTGTTCGGCGTAGTCCTGGTACGCAGCAGCGATCTCCTCAAGGTCCACCGTCAGCGGGAAGTCGATCACCGGCTGGTGCTCTGCCATGAAGTTGGCGGTTTCCGCCACCACGGCCTGCTGGTCGAAGCCGGCGAGGCCAAGCTCTGCGAGGAAATCCGGGTTGACCCGCACCACGGATTCACCCGATTGGCCCTCGGCGGCCCAACGAACCACGTACTCGTCATCATTCACAAGTTCAATGTCGAAAGACTTCTCCATGGGAGCAGCCTACGCGGCCAAGGGCGCACGACGGCGGGGCTGCCGCCGTCGTGCGTTGTTGCCCTCAGACTTCCGGGCGCCGTTCCACGATGGTGTCCGGAGCCGTGCGCCGCTCCACCACGGTATGGCGGGTCCTGCTGGACATGATGATGGAGATGATCAGGCCGAGGACACCAACCACCATAAGGATGTAGCCGATCAATACTTGGTCGATGAAGGGGATCAGCCCAGGAGTCAGGGCGAAGGCCAGGATCGCTCCGATGGCTATCAGGGCTATGGAAGAACCAATTCTCATGATGTGCTCCTCTCTGTAACGTTCGGCCCAAGCGGGAACCACTGGCCGACCCAATATAGTCAGCCTACTTAGCAACTCGGAATGATGCCAGCGTTTGCGTTCCGGCGGGCCGCGCCTGTTTGCGCCGATCGCACGCGGACCCAGGTGTGTGGAGCGGGCGGTTTGTGCCCGTCAGTGTGCGGCGCCTCCGTTACCGGCCGTACTTGGCGGCGAAACGGGCGATCGCGTCCTCGGGGGTTGGCACGGGCCCAAAGACTTCGGCCTGACGTGCCGTCCGGGCAACGTAACGGCCTGTCTCAAACCATGCCGACATGCTCGCCATATCCGCCACCAGCGGGGCGAAACGGGACGTGACCTTGCCCGCGAACTGGAGAACCGGCGTCGGAATGGACGCTACCTTGATGTCCTTGGTTCCTGGCTCCCCGTTGGAGCTATCCGGCCCGTTTTGGGCGTGCGCGGACAACAGATCGGCGGCTTCGAGCATGCTCACTGGCCTGGTCCAGCCGATGTCAATGCGCTCCGCGTTGGCAGTGTCGGCGTCCACTGCGGCGGCCAGGTACTGGGCGAGGTCGCTCGTCAGCACGAAGGTCAGCGGGACGTCCTTGCGGCCGAACCACATGATGCGGCCCTTCTGGAAGGGATCGCCGCGCATGCCTGCGATCTGGTCGAAGAAGGCACCCGGACGCAGTGCGACGAACGGGACGCCGAGCTCCTGCAGCTTGTCCTCGGCGAGTTTCTTGTGCCAGAAATGCGGAACCTGCGGGGTTTGGTCGCTGGTGAGGATACTGATCAGGACGAACCGGCGGATTCCCGCATGGTTGGCGGCAACGGCCAGGTTGCTGTAGCCGAAAGTGTCGATCGCGTCGGCATTCTTGTCGTTCCTGGTGTAGCCCGCGGCAGTGGAGATCACGGCATCAGCGCCGGTCATCGCCTGGATCAAGGAACCGACGTCGAGCATGTCGCCACGGGCGATCTCCACGCCCTTGGCCACAAGCTTGGACGCGTCAGACTTCGCGCGTACGAGCGCCCGGACCGTCTTGCCGCGGGTGAGCAATTGATCCACCACTTGGCCGCCCAAGTACCCGGTGGCACCAACAACGAGGACAGGTTTTTCTCCAGCCATGGCTCCTCCTGGAACCGATGCTTCCAGAACATGGAGGCGGTGTACAGGTAAAGCCACCGCCATGTCCGCACTGCCTGTACGCAAAGCACAGAAAGTGCGGGTAGCGTCGGGCTAAGCCCTGTCTGTCCAAACGCAAGGAGCTGAAATGGCGAGAATTGAGGACTACGCACTCATCGGCGACCTCCACACCGCCGCCCTGGTGGGCCGTAACGGATCCATCGACTGGATGTGCCTCCCCCGGTTCGATTCGCCGGCCTGCTTCGCCGCGCTGCTCGCCGATCCGGAAGCGGGTCGCTGGCTCGTGGCCCCGGCCAACCCGGACCCCGCCAACGGCGGCAACTGCACGCGCAGGCAGTACCGGGAGGACACCCTGGTGCTGGAGACGGAATGGGACGTCGAAGGCGGAAGTGTCCGCGTGATCGACTTCATGCCGGTGCGCGACGACGCCGTGGACCTGGTCCGGATCGTGGAGGGCATCAGCGGCGAAGTCGACATGAAAATGGAGCTGGTGCTTCGGTTCGACTACGGCCGGGTGGTGCCGTGGGTTCGCAAGCACGGACAAGGAATCAGCGCCGTGGCTGGACCCGACTCCGCGTATGTCACCACGCATGCCCCCTTGGAGGGACGGGACAACCGCACCGTCAGCGAATTCACCGTCAGGGCCGGTCAACGGGTCCCGTTCGTGCTGCGCTGGGCACCGAGCCACGAGCCGGAACCGCGACGCATCGACCCCGCGCGGGCGCTCGCCAACACCACCTCCTTCTGGCGCGAATGGATCGATCGCAGCGAAATCACGGGCAAATACAAGGAACCGGTTGAGCGGTCCCTCATCACCCTCAAGGCGCTGACGTACGCCCCCACGGGAGGCATCGTCGCCGCGGCCACGACGTCCCTCCCGGAGCAACTGGGCGGACCCAGAAACTGGGATTACCGGTACTGCTGGCTGCGGGATGCCACGTTGACCCTCCAGTCGTTGCTGGCCGCCGGCTACACCGAAGAGGCCTCCGCGTGGCGGGACTGGCTGCTGCGCGCGATCGCGGGCGATCCTGCCGACCTGCAGATCGTGTACGGGCTCGACGGCGCCAGGCGGCTTCCCGAAATGGACCTGCCTTGGTTGGGTGGTTATGAAGGTTCAGCGCCAGTGCGCATCGGAAATGCCGCCGCACCGCAATTGCAACTGGATGTGTGGGGCGAAGTCCTGGACGGCCTTTCCCTGACGCGGGCCGCTTCGCCTGCCGGCACCGTGGACAGTTCGTGGGACATCCAGGTGGCCTTGATGGAGTTCCTCGAAGGTGCGTGGGACCAGCCGGACAATGGACTTTGGGAAATGCGCGGGCCACGGAGGCACTTCACCCATTCGAAAGTCATGGCGTGGGTAGCTGCGGACCGCATGGTCAAAGCCGTACGGAAGTCCGGACTGCCGGGCCCGGGAGACCGCTGGGCAGAGCTGAGGTCCACCATCCACACGGAGGTCATGACCAAGGGTTTCAACGAGGACCTCAACACGTTCGTCCAGTCCTACGGAAGCAAGGAACTGGACGCGAGCCTGCTCCTCATTCCCAGGGTCGGATTCCTGCCGCACCACCATTCCAGGGTGGTTGGCACGGTGGCAGCCATCCAGGAACGACTCACGGAAGACGGGTTGGTGCTCCGCTACCGGACCGAATCCGGGCACGACGGCCTGCCCGGAGACGAAGGGGTGTTCCTGGCGTGCTCATTCTGGATGGTGGACGCCTTGCTGGGCATCGGCAAGCGGGGTGAGGCAACCTCCCTGTTCGAACGGCTCCTGTCATTGCGGAACGACGTTGGGCTGCTCAGCGAGGAATGGGATCCACGGACGCAACGGCAGCTGGGGAACACACCACAGGCCTTCAGCCACTTCCCGCTGATCCACTGCGCGCTGCAACTCCACCACGGCCAAGCACCCGGCAGTGACATGCCGATCGGGAAGCCGGGTGGCGAAGCAGAGATGTCCAGGAACGCGGCTCCAACGCCTGGCAAGCACTAGCCTGGCGGGCCGGGCACCCGGTGAACCTGGCAGGCCGTGGCGAGTGCCGCCGTCGGGCGCGTGCCTGAAAGGTGAGCAGCCGCCGTCGGGGGCGTGCCTGCCCTGGCGAGAGTGCCGCCGTCGTGCTCTTGCCGCGGTCAGCTCTCTGTCTTCTGGTCGTCGGGGTCAGGAGCCTCGGCTTTTTGCTTGGCCTCCTCCAGGTGCTGGTCCAGCTTCCGCTCGGCCTCGCGCCGGCGCTGGCCGACTGTGCGCATTTGCTGGGTGGTGGGCGAAGCGGCGTCGGTATCCTGCCACTGCCGGTTGTCCCCTGAGGCTGCGGCCTTCTCATTGTGGTCTTGGCCCATAGGAAAATCGTCCCATTCATGGCGGCGATGCGATACCCGTGGGTCTTGGGCGGCGGATGGGTGGCGCGTCGTCCGCCGGTAGCGTGGGCCCTGGATGCGCGATTCCACCGATGCCCCAACAGATCGTTGTCCGCACCGGGTTTACCAGACGTTCCACCACTGACACGTTCCACGTAAGGTGCTGACATGTGCCGACTCTTTGGCCTCCATGCGGGTTCCGCTCCGGTGCGGGCGACGTTCTGGCTCCTGGACGCGCCGGACAGCCTGTCCGTCCAGAGCAGGCGGGAACCGGACGGTGCCGGGATAGGGATCTTCGAGCCTGACGGCCAGCCAAAAGTCGCCAAACGACCCCTCGCGGCCTGGGAGGACCACGAGTTCGCCCGCGACGCCCGGGTGCTCAAGAGCACCACGTTCCTTGCCCACGTCCGCTACGCCAGCACGGGAGCACTCACAGCAGTCAACACGCACCCGTTCGAGCAGGACGGACGGCTGTTTGCCCACAATGGTGCGTTTTCCGGCCTGGAGGCGCTCGACGTTCGACTGCGCTCGCTGGGGATCATGGACCTGGTGCATGGCCAGACCGACAGTGAACGGCTCTTCGCACTCATCACCGCGGAAGTACGGCAACTCGGCGGCGACGTTCCGGCCGGAATAGCCCGCGCAGTCAGCTGGATCGCGGCGGAACTGCCGGTGTTCAGCCTCAACTTCCTCCTGACCACGGCAACGGACATTTGGGCCTTGCGATACCCGGCGACGCACGAGCTTTACACACTCCGCCGGGACCCCGTCGCACCGGCTCCCGCGGCTCCCTTGGACGCCCGAAGCAAACGGATCCATTCGCGAAGCACGGAACTCGCCCGCTCGCCCCATGTCCTCTTCGCAACTGAACCGATGGATCGCAACCCCGGCTGGCGGCCCCTGGAATCAGGCGAATTGGTGCACGTTGGGCCCGACCTCACGGTGACGTCCACCTTTCCGTTCCCGGAACTTCCGGCGCATCAGCTCACGCTCGCGGACCTCGATGCGACAGCTGCGGAGTCACAACGTCCTTGAGGTTTTCCACATAGGGCTTGTGGGCTGGTTACGGGCATCGAGGGTGGTGTCAGGGTTGGTTTATGGGAGTCAGCGGGAAGGTTTCAGGGTCACGGACGGATGCGTCCGGGCCTGTGCCTGCCGCGGGTCCGCGGATCGATTCGGGAATCGTTCCGGGGACGACGACGGCGGGTGCCGGTTCCGGGGAGCCGTCGCGGTCCGCTGGGCTGCTGCTGGACGTGGACGCGGTGCAGGAAACCCTCCCCGGTACACACACTCCCGGCGCGGCATCGAATGAGACGGCCGCCCACGCCCTGGGGAACGACGCCGGTCCCCGTCGTCACGGCGCCTCTGGAACCACCAGCGGCCACCTCAACGAGGAAATTGAATCGGCCCTGGAAGACGCCGCTGTAGTGCTGGGGGCCTTGCGGCACGCCTCGGCTCCGGCAGCCCGGATGTTCAATATCTGGGATGCGGCGGATTTCGCCGGTCGGGTCGAGGAACTCTCCCGGGGCCTTGAATACCTCCAAATCGTCGCCGCGCACGCCGTCGAACGGACCCGCGAGGAAGCCAAACACGCCGCACCCTCCCGGGCCAAGGACTCCCGGGCCGAGGACTCCGGGGCCGACGCGGCCGCAACATGGCGGACAGGCTGGACCGAAACCGGGCCGATAGAAAACGAGCCGACAGGAAACACCACAGCAGCCCGCCCGGCCTCAGTCCTTGATGACGGATTCCGCGACGCCGCCCAGTTCCTCCGCGCCCGGCTCCGGATCGGCATCCGCGAAGCACGACGCCGCATCGCCCAAGCCACCACCCTGCTGCCCGGCACCACCCTCACCGGAGAACCCACACCCCCACGCTACGAACACCTCGCCACCGCACTCGCCACCACCATGGTGCCCTCCCCCTCAGCAACCATCATCACCACCGCCCTGGACCGCGCCGCCCTCATCGCCCACCCCCACACCCTCACCGCCATGGAACACGCCCTCACCCACGCCGCCACCGAAACCGACCCCGACTTCATCACCAAACTGGCCCGCCGCTGGAACGACCGCATCGACCACGACGGACCCGAACCCACCGAAGAAGAACTCCGCACCCTCCAAGGCGCCTTCATCCGCAAACCCCGACGCGGACTCCACCACATCGAAATCTTCGCCACCGACGAACAATACGAAACCCTCACCACCCTCATGAACACCGCCACCAACCCCCGCCTCACCACCAACCCAGACGCAACACAGAGCACCATCTGGATCCCCGAACTGGACCGCCGCTCCCGGGCCCAGAAACTCCTCGACGGCCTCGTCGGCGGCTGCGCACTGGCCCTCAAAACAGGCAAACTCCCCGCCAACGGCGGCCTCAAACCACAGCTCACCGTCACCATCAGCGCCCAAGACCTCTACACCACACTCCAACCCCCAGGCACCAACCCAGGCACAGGAACCAGCCAAACACCCACCACGCCACCCCTGAGCACCGGAACCGGCACCTTCACCGGCCCCATCCACCCCGAAACCATCCGCAAAATCGCCTGCGACGCCGACATCCTGCCCGTCCTGCTCGGCACCGACGGACAAATCCTCGACATCGGCCGCACCAGCCGGATCTTCCCACCCCACATCCGCAAAGCCCTCAACGCCCGCGACCAAGGCTGCACCTTCCCCGACTGCACCATGCCCGCACCCTGGTGCGAAGCCCATCACATCACCTACTGGTCACAAGGCGGACCCACCAGCACCAACAACGCCGCCCTCCTCTGCTCACACCACCACCACCTCATCCACAAAGAACAATGGAAAATCACCATCCACAACGGCACCCCCTGGTACACCCCACCCCCACACATCGACCCCACCCAAACACCCAGAAAAAACCACCACCACACACCACACCAACCCCAAGCACCCGCCTGACCCGGCGCTCATGGGATTGAGCCTGGCCCGGCCACGTCCGGGAACACACCAGCCCGGCCGGCCCTGGACCAATCGGCCAACCTGCCAACGTGCCAACCTGCCAACGTGCCAACCAACGAAAGAAGCGCCCGCCAGCGGGTTACCGCCGTCGGACGCTTCCAAGCAACCACTCCGCCAATCAAGAAAGAGGAGCAGCCATGAACACAACCACTTTCCCTACCGGGACGTCGGCCACCCGGTGTAGGACTCCGCCAGGTAGGCCTTCGCGTGCTCGGACGACACAACAGAATGAAGTTCGCCAAGTTGGCGGGCCCGGTCGAAGTCGTCGGCGCCGGGCACGGTGTGCAGCATGGAGGTCATCCAATAGGAAAAGTGCTGAGCCTTCCAGACCCGGTCCAGCGCGCGGTCGCTGTACGAGTCCAGCAGAAGGGTGGACCCGGTGGAGTAGAAAGAGTCCAGGCCTTCAAAGAGCACCTTGACGTCGTGGACGGCCAGGTTGAGTCCCTTGGCTCCAGTCGGCGGGACGGTGTGCGCGGCGTCGCCGGCCAGGAAGAGGTTTCCGTGGCGCATCGGAGTGTGCACGAAGCTTCGGAACGGGAGCACCATCTTTTCCAGGACGGGACCTTCCTTGAGCTCAAACCCGTTACCATTGACGCGCTTGCGGAACTCGGACCAGATGCGCTCGTCGTCCCACTCGGCCACGTTTTCCTTGGGATCGCACTGGAAGTACATCCGCTGTACGGTTTCGGTGCGCTGTGAGATCAGGGCAAAGCCGTGCTCTGAGTTGGCGTAGATGAGCTCGTCGGCACTGTGCGGGGCCTCTGCCAGGATTCCGAACCAGGCAAACGGGTACTCGTGGAAGAACCACTTGCGGTGGGCTTCGGGGATCTGGAAGCGGCAGTGGCTGCGTGACCCGTCGGCTCCGACCAGGAAGTCGGCCGTAATCTCGAACTCCTGGCCATCAGCGTCGGTGAACCAGACCTTGGGTTTGCCTTCGAGGTCGTGAACCGTGGTGTCGGTGACCTCGTAGCGGACGTCGCCGCCGTCGGCTTCGCGTCGCGCCGCGAGGTCCATGAAGACATCCGTCTGCGGGTAGAGCCATACGGACTCACCAACGAGTTCCTTGAAGTTGATGCGGTGGCTTTCTCCGTTGAAGCGGAGCTCGATGCCGTCGTGGCGGTCGCCTTCACGCAGCACCCGGTCGGAGACACCCGAATCGACCAGGAGGTTCACCGTACCGTGCTCGAGGATGCCGGCGCGGACGGTTTCCTGGATGGCCTGGCGGCTGCGGATCTCCACCACCACGGACTCGATCCCTTGCTTCGCGAGCAGGTGGGACAACATGAGCCCGGCGGGGCCGGCGCCCATAATGGCCACTTGGGTGCTAATGGGTGTGCGTGCCATGGTTTTCCTCGCTTCGTTGCGGTCCCGCAGGGTTCGGGATGAGTCTCGACCCAGTGTGACCCGGTGCAAGTGACTGGCGTTACAGCAATTCCATTCAACGGAAGGAGCGACTCAATCCGAGAGTTGCCGGCCTATTCCCCGCGCGGCTGTCTGTAGGGCCGGGACGAGCGCCTGGAGGCGCATCTCCGCAAGGGGAACCACCACGCCAAGCGCCGCTACGGTGCGCCTCTTCGCATTGGCCACCGGAACGGCGATGCCCCACGTATCAGGATCCACCACGCCCGCGAGTTGCGCATAGCCCTGCTGCGCGGATTCGGCCAGCAGGTGGCGTACGATGTCGACGCTCACTTTTCCGGCGGGGTCCCGGAACTGCTGAAGGTACTCCCCCTGCAGCTCGCGGGGCTGGTGGGACATGAGGGCCAACCCTGCCGATGAAATATGCACGGGCATGCGCCCGGCGATTTGGGCCCGGTTGGCCACCGATCCCCTCCGCGAGAGCCTTTCCACGAAGAGCGCTTCCCACCCATCAAGGACAGCCAGGTTGACGTTCTGGTTGAGGACTTGCTGGATGTCTTCCATGAAGGGCATGGCCGCTTGTCGCAAGGCCAGGGTGGGTGAGTTCCTGTTCACGAGCTCCCACAGCCGTAACCCGAGCCGGACAGTTCCACCTGCCCCCAGGTCCAAGAGCCCGTGGTGCGCGAGTTGGCGAACCAACCGGTGCGCAGACGAAAGAGGCAGCCCTGCCCGCTCAGCCAATTCAGTCAGTTGAAGGGAGGTAACGCCCGCAGGGAACGCCTCGATGACCCGGACCACGCGGTCCACCACCGAATCACCGGATGCCGAATTGGCCATCATGAGCTCCTTTGCTGCGCCGACACCAACATCATCGTTCCATTCAATGGTAGAACGTGTGCCCGGTTACAAGGAGCGGTGATACAAATCTCATACCAACCGACCGTTCTGATGGTCGGGTTCCATCCAAGAAGTACCGAGGACGCTATGCCAACGATGTCATCTTCCCAACGCTCGCAATGGCCTGTGTGGCTTTGCTGGCTCGCCATGGTCCTTGACGGCTTTGACCTCGTGGTCCTCGGCACCGTCATCCCGACCCTCATCAAGACCGGAGATCTGGGGTTCGACGCCGTCGGAGCTACGTTCGCGGCGACAATCTCCCTGGTTGGCGTGGGCCTCGGTGCGCTCTTCATTGCACCGCTCTCCGACAAACTCGGCCGGCGCAAATTGCTGATCGCTTGCGTGGCCGGGTTCTCGATCTTCACCATTGCCGTGGCTTTCGCGCCGAACGTGGCCGTGTTCTCGGCCTTCCGGCTGCTGGCCGGGCTGGGCCTCGGCGCATGCCTGCCCGCCGCCTTGGCCTACATGAACGACTACGCCCCCGCCGGTTCGGCAGGAAAGTCCACCACCCGCACCATGACCGGTTACCACGTGGGTGCTGTCGCAACATCCTCATTGGCACTCTTGATCATCCCCAACTGGCGGCTTATGTTCATCATCGGCGGCGTTGCAGGACTGGCGCTCTTGCCCTTCCTTTGGGCCAAGCTTCCCGAGTCCCTGCCCGTGGCAGCCCCGGCGAAGGTGGGCAGCGCCGCAGAGCCGGCCGCCGCCGTCGTACGCAATACGGAAGCCGCACCGAAGACCGGGTTCCGCGACCTGCTCCAGAAGCCGTATCCGCTGGTGGCCGTGGGAATTGGCGTGGCGTCGTTCATGGGCCTGCTGCTGGTGTACGGACTGAACACCTGGCTTCCCCAGATCATGGCCGCGGCCGGTTACACCGTGAGCACCGGATTGACATTGCTGCTGGTTCTCAATGTCGGCGCGGTGGCCGGGCTGGTGCTCGCCGGAATACTGGCCGACCGGCACGGAACAAAGAAGATCGTGCTGCTGTGGTTCGGCTTGTCCGCCGTGTTCCTTGCCCTGCTCAGCGTGAAGATCCAGAGCGAATTCCTGCTCAACGCCGCCGTGTTCGTCACCGGCGTCTTCGTCTTCAGCTCGCAGGTGCTGGTTTATGCGTGGGTCAGCCAACTGTTCCCGGCCAACCTCCGCGGCACCGCCCTGGGCTTTGCTGCCGGAGTAGGCCGCTTGGGTGCGATCCTGGGCCCTGCCGTGACGGGAACGTTGGTAGCGGCGAACATCGTGTACCCCGCAGGCTTCTACGTATTCGCCGCCGCCGGAGTGCTTGCCGTCGCCGCGCTGACCTTGGTGCCGCACAAAATCCAGGCCAACGAAGCAACCGTGCCGGCGGGAGAACGGTAACCGCCGGCACGGAGACTGACAGGCCCCGCGAACCAATTCCCAGAGAGGTTCACGGGGCCTGTGGCTTTTACAGGTCGCAGTCCAAAGATTCCCGACCGAGGGTTTCCCGGGCCCGTCCCAGCAACTGGGGCCGGGCGGCGACGCAGCGCTCTGTGTACTGCTGGAGCGCGGGAAGGGCTTGGACGGCGTAGTCGATGTGGTCTTCCCGGATCATGTGCTCCATGGCCCGGCATTGGTTTTCAGTCTCGCGCGCTCCCACCATGGCCGAGGAGATCTTGAGGCTTAGGACGGCTTCCATGCTGGCGTCGGCATCGTTTTCAACCAGGCCCCGCGAGATCCGCAGGATACGGCTCGGCAACATCGTCAGGTAGGTGGACAGCAGCCGCAGTACTGGCTTGGAGTCGCCCAGTTCTTCGGCGAGGGCCCGCAATGTGCGGACTTCCAGGGATGGAAGTTCGAGCGCGGGGCCAGCCGTGACGTGGGCTTCGTTGCCGGGCCCGTCAGGACTTTCGGGGGCAGGGGCCGTGCGGCCCGTCGGGTCACTCACCGCTGACCGCCTGCACTGCTGCCGTCTCCTGGGAGGAAGCCTTGGCAGGATCCTTGCTCCAGATGGACGCGAGCATTCCGATGACCAAGATGGCCGGAGCACCGTACATCAGGACGTTGAGGACGATCGGTTCGCGCAGGGCACGGATCGCATTGCCCACGTAGGGGATGGTGGCAACTTGCTTGTCCACAGTCTGGCCCTGCAGCGTGGCGATCCAGGGGTCGATCCCATTGTTCGCGTCACCCTTGGTCTGAACAGCCACGCCGCCATCAGCGGTAGTGGTGATCTCGGTGATGCGGTGGGTCTCCACCCGCTGGTCCTCCACGGGGATGTGGTAGGTGATGATGTCGCCCACCCTGATGTCCTTGACCGGTGTCGGAACGGTTACGACGACGTCACCGGGGTTGATCAGCGGAGCCATCGAGCCCGTGAGCATGGTGGACGTCTGGTAGCCGAGCAGGCGCGGTCCGATCGCGAGGAAGACAAAAGCCAGGGCAGCGAGGACCAGCATGCCGGCGCCGATGATCTTGAACGTCCTGCCCGCGATGCGGCGAGCCGCACCCGGCGTCGCGGCTGCGTCCGTGGAAACCACGACGGCGGCTGGTGACATCGCTGCCGCTGGCTTGAGTACCGCTGCGGGCTGCTTCACAGCGGTGGCCTTGAGGGAGCCGGACTCGGCGGACTGGGCCGGCTTGGCGGCGGAACGCCGGCCATGCAGGGCGGGGGTGTTGATGCTGGTCAGTGCGCTCATGATCCGTGCGTTCCTTCCGCGGTGTTGTTCAACGTCTGGTTAAGAGTCTGGGTGGCCCGGCTCAGGCTTTCCTGCTGGAAATCCTCAAGTCTGGCTCAGGATTATCCGGCGGGCCTGATCAGGAAGGGGGGAAGCCTGACCAGGCCCGTCGGGGTCTGTGGAACCGGAGGCCCGGCCGGAAGGGCAAACAGGCCGGACCTCCGGAGTCGGGTTGCCCGAAATCGCCAGGTGCTACTTGACGGTTTCGGTGCGCTGGGTGCCGGTGAAGGAGAAGGCGATGGTGGAGGTGGCGCCTTGGAAGGTGTTGTCCGCGGTGGTCGGGAATGCGGTGGTGACCTTGAGGTTGTCGGTCTTGGCCGAGGTCAGGGAGGTCAGGTTGTTCAGGACCTTGTTCGCGGTGATCACCGGGGCCGAGGCCAGCACGGTGGTCTTGGTCCCGCCGCACGTGAACGGGGCTGCGGCACCGGTCCACGGAACCGAGCAGTTCTCGATGGTCAACTGCAAACCATTGACGGTATCGGTGGTCAACAGCGAGCCGGTGGCGCCAGCGGAGGTGGTCAGGGTGACGTTGTTCAGGTCCGAGTTGCCCGTGTTGGAGAGCGTGACGAGCTTTTCCACCTTGTCACCGGGCAACAGGCCCGCGACCGGGACGTTCAGGGTGTTCGAAGCCCCGGTACCCAGGGCGATGGTGACCGTCCCGGCGGTCACGGCCTGGGAAGCGGAGGTGGAGGAGGTGAACGCACCGTAGGTGCCCATCCCGGCGACGGCGGCCGCGGTGCCTACCAGGGCAACGGAAGCGAGGATCTTGCCGGAAGTGGTCTTGAGGCTGATGGCCATGTGAATCAGTGTCCTTTCAAAGTGGCCACCGTTTCCCCGGACGGCCGTTCTCTTGTTTCCAGCCTTTCCGGCTGACAAGAAATACTCTGACGGCCACACCTCAAGAACCCATCCTGCAATCCATCAACTGTTCCTCAGGAAACCCTCAAGAGATCAGGGCCACTCGCGAGGTTCCGTGTCAGTGCGGCAGCAGCCCGAGTACGGGCAAGACGGCCGCCGTCGAAACGGCCATTGCCGCCGTATTGCCGATCACGGGATGGAAGCCGGCCGGTAGCCTCGCCGAGATGTAGCGGGCAACCGGCGGCGTCAGGAGCGCTCCGAGGAAGGCGCCACCGAGGATCGCAGTCCAGGACCCACCGAACGCCAGCACTGCCGCCGGAGCCACGGAAACCACCGGCGCATAAGTCGCTGCCCAGCCGTCGTTCCGGAACCAGCACCGCCACAGCACCACGCCGGCAGCTGACGCGAGCGCTTGGGCAAAAAGGATGTGCGGCAGCAACCCGGACCCGTAGGCGGGCAGCCCAGGATTCAACACAAACGCCGTTGCCACCCCAAGGATCACGCCTACGCTGGCGAGTTCGTTGGCGACGAAGAACGTTTCCGTGAAGTCCTTGAGGACGCGGCCCGCCGCCCACACCGCGTCACCGCGGAAGGACCAGCGTGGGGAGACGAACGACGCCGGCTGGTTGGGTCTTCCGGAGGGTTCCGGTTCCGGTGTCGCGGGTTCGCGGAGCGTCGGGATGGGAGTCGACACGCCACCGCCCGACACGCCACCGCCCACCAACCAGGGCAGCCTCCGGATGATCATGAACGAGACCACTGTGCCAAGAGACATGGCCAGCACATTGGCCACGACGGACGGCAAACCCAGCGGCTCCGAAACCATTGGGATCAAGAGCAAAGCGAGCGGCGTAGTGGTTGCCGCTCCCAGCACCGCGCCGGATACGCACGTCTTCCAGCCGCCGCCGTGGACCAAAACCACGGCGGGCGCCACGCAAACGAAAGGGACGAACGTAGGCTGCCATCCGTCGTCGAGCATCCACCCGAAAGCCGCGTTGGAAAGCAAGAGGCTGCCGGAGGCGGACGCAAGGATCCATGGCCAGAGTCCAGTGCCGTAGCTCAATCCTCCCGCCCAGCGTTGGCGACGCCGGCCAGCCCACCACGCGAGTCCCGCACCACCGAGCAGCCCCATCGCAGCGAGTTCCGACTTGTAGAACAGCGGTTCGGCCATATCGCCAAGGAGCCACCGAACGGCAGCCAACGCCGAGCCGTCAACGGACTCAGGCCACCCCGCGAAGACTGGTCCACTACGGGGCGACTGTTGGGCAAGCACGTGGAGTCCGGCAGCGAAGACGCCGATGATGGCAGCCATTCCGAAGGCGCCAAGTGCCGTGCCTGCCGCGGAGCGTTCGAGCCGCCGCTTTGCCTTGGCCGGCCGGGCCGTGGTTGGTGCTGAGGTGAGCGTCATTGCTTGTCCCGGCGTCCGTGGGGGTGGTGTCACCGAGCAGCGTAACCGGGCGTCGAACCAGCGGCACAACGCCGTGGATTCCACCCGATTGTGACCGCAAACGGAAGGACCCCGACCTTCCTGCGATCCAGTCGCAGGTGGTCGGGGCCCTCCGGCATTCAGGTGCTTAGGCCCTCTTGCGGGTCAGCAGTCCCCAGATGATCAGCACGATCAGGGCGCCGCCGATGGCCAGCAGCCACGTGGACAGCGACCAGAACTGGTTGATGCCCACATTGAAGAGTGCGCTGCCGATCCAGCCACCCAGGATCGCGCCGACGATGCCGAGCAGCATCGTGGCGAGGATGCCGCCGCCCTGCTTGCCAGGCTTGATGGCCTTGGCGATGGCGCCGGCGATGAGGCCCAGGATGATCCAACCGAAGAATCCCATTTTTCTTCTTTCTCTAGTGCGGTGGCCCTTGTTGGTCGCCGGTCAGCGCCAACACGGGCCTTGATTTCATGCCCGCCAGCGGAGTCGCCGGAACATTCCGACAATCTGGCTGGCTGAGGGCCTGCCGGCAGGGTCGGGGTCTGTCATGGCGTGCAACACCATGGACCAGCGCCGCCGGACCGTGCCGGGAACCCGTGGTTCGCTCAATGTCCTCGCCACCATGGACTCGAGCGGGGGCCCCGGGAACGCCTTGGTGCCCGTGAGGCACTCAAGGGTCACCAGTCCCAGGGCGTAGATATCGCTTGCCGGGGTAGGCGTTTCGCCCCGGACAGCTTCGGGACTCATATAGTGGGGCGTCCCCGAAGACGAACTGCGCGGAGCGTGGCCCGGACTGATTGCGATGCCGAAGTCGGTCAGCATCGCCCGGCCCGGCCCCGCCGCTCCGGCAACCAGGATGTTCCCCGGCTTCACGTCATTATGCACAATGCCTCGGCGATGGACGTAGGCGAGCGCCCTGGCAACATCGCTCATCCAAGCGACGGTCAGGAGCGGGCCGGCGGGAGCCTCGCGAAGGACCGACCGCAGGTCCCGGCCGTCCACCAGATCCATCACCACAAAGTCCCGGACGCGCCCGTCCGCGGAAAGCCCGCCGGAACCCCGGAGCCGGACGATGTTCCGGTGCCGCAAGCGCCTGTGGATGTCCAGTTCCCGCTGGAAGGCAGTGGATGTGCCCGGCTGCGAGTAGAAGATACTGCCGTCTTGGGGCTCTGCCCCGCGGAAGATCTTGGCCGCGAGCAACGTACCGGTTCGCTCATCCCAGGCTTGGTGCACCTGGGCTTCCGATCCGCCGCCGAGCCAACGCCCCAGCCGATAGCGCCCGCCGAGCAGCAGGCTGTCGCCTGTGGCCCGAGCCGCCGCTTCCGAACCCATCGCTTCGTGATGCAGGTTCGACGGCGGTGTTCCCGCCCCAGCGGGGCCGGGAGGCGTGACGAGCGAGGTCACTGGAGGAGTGCCTCAACGTCGGCCGGAACAACTCCTACCGCCCGGGCCAGCGCATCGCGTTCGAGTCCGCTGTCAACGGCCTTTGTGAACGCCAACTGGAAAGTGTTCCTTGCGACGGCGAGTTCGTGTTCCAGGCTCTGCCAACGCTGTGCCGCTACCCAGACAGCACTGACTGGGTCCGTGGCATCGATGTCCATCCGGAATCCGCATCCGCAGGACCACTCCGGCCAGATCGGCTCAACAGAGGTCCACTGCATCGCGGCACTTCCCGGCCCCGAGGAGATCGCCATGCTGGAGCCACAGTGCGTGGGTCCGGCGACGGCTGATACGCCCTGGCAGACCTCTCCCTGGTGCACGTGACCAGTCCCGCGAAGCGGCTCATCCGCGGGAGCCGGCTCCCTCACTACGACAGTCATTGTCTCTCCCACACCTTGGTAAGTAGCTTGACTATCTAGTTATATGTGTACTTATCAATTCTGTCCAGTTGGGCCGTCATCTGGGTCAACATCCTCGATTGCTTCCCGGATGCGGCGCAGGAAATCAACCACAACCAGCGATTCGCCTCGACTCAAGGACGACGCCACCTCAAGCATCCGCCGGTGCATGCCGCTAAGCGTCTTACGGACCTCCTGGTCCGAACCCTCCGTGGGGCGCAGCACCAGGGCGCGCCTGTCCGTGGGGTGGGGTTCGCGAACAACGTAGCCCGACTTGACCAGCCGGTCCACCAGGCTGGTCATCGAAGCGGAAGTAATACCCAAGCGGGTCGCCAATTCCTTCGGCCCCACATCCCTGCCGACCCGCTCATTTTCCAGCAGATACCGCAACGCGAGAAGGTCGGTTTCACCCATCCCCATGGACGAGCCCGTGCGCCGCCGCATGGCTGCCTCGGCGCTGCGATAGTCCCGCAGCGCATTCAGGACGTCGACCGCAGCACTCTCCCGCCCGTACCAATACCCTTCCTTGACGACACTCGCAGTCATGAAAAATCCTTCGTTAGACGAGTAACTTGTTTGTCTAAGTTCTTTCATCATAGCGAGCGGTACGGAGTCGGCAACCTTCCAAACCGAGGCGGGACGTCCGGCGTCGTGCTTTGCAGTGCGCCAGACTGGCAGCGCCGCAACTTCGGCGGGGTCGCGCCTCAGCTGGGACGCACGCGGCGCCATGCGGCCGGCGCCACCACGACGGCGACGCCGACGGCGGCACCGATCACCGTCTCGACAATGCGGTCGCGAAGCAGCAGCCCGGGGTCGACGGGGGCCGCAAGCAAAGTCGCGAACAGGGCGAGCGGCGTCACGAAGACCTGCGCCACGAGGTACTGCCGCGCGATGAAAAGCTCGGCACCGAACTGGCAAGCAGCGATCACCAGGACCATGGCCCACGGGGCAGGATTGAGCCACAGGATGCCGGCCAGCAACACAAGGCCGATCACGGTGCCCGCGATTCTTTGGATGCCGCGGCTGACGCGGTGCCGGGTGGAGTGGCCTACGAGCGGAACCACGGCGGCGACCATCGCCCAATACGTGTGCCCGAAACCGAGCCGCTCGCCCACGAGCGTCGCAATGGTTCCGGCCAGCCCGGCGGCAACGAGGTACCCGCCGCCTTCCAGCCAGAATGCGCGCCGTTCCAGCGGCGTGTGCCGGATGCGCGGCGGGCGCTTCCACGGCGTGCGGTGGCTTTTGGCGACGCGGGCAGACATCCCGATCAGCAAGCACAACACTGTGGTCAGCACCGCCACCAACATCGCTTCCCAGAGTGGCGGCTGGGCGGCAATGGACGCGATCGCAGCGAAGGCGAAGATGTGAAAGAGCGAGCCACCCGGGCGCAGCCGCCACGCCGCAACAACCACGGAGCACAGGCCTGCGACCACGGTGGTCGCAGCAGTGAGGAACCAGGAATAGGCCGCCCCGTCGATACCGAGCGACTGGGCCACCCGCGCCGTCAACGTCGCGAGGAGGATCACCAGCAGCATGAAGCCGCCCGCCCGGAGCTGGCTGCGGAACCGGAGGCTGTGGGGCTCGTTCCGTCCGTAAATCCCCGTGAACGCGCCGAACGAGGCAAACACCGCAAGATCCAGGCGGCCCATGAGCAACAACGTAATCAATGGAACGAACACACCAACAGCGCAGCGGAGGGCAGGGTGGTGGTCCTTGTTTCCGGGACCCATCGTGAACATTTCCGCTACAGCCTTCAAGGGGCGGCTCGCCTTTCGTCGCAGGATCAAACGCACGACGGCGGCACTGGCGTCCGCTTCGAATATTACGCCCGCGTTGGCTGGCCACCCCGGGTTTATGGCCGGATAGTGCGCCTAATCACGGGTGTTTGGGTGCAGCCGAAACAGTGGATTCAGTCCTTCAGTGCCGCCGCGAGGAGGCGATCGAAGCTCGCGGTTCGCAGCAAGCTTCTCGCAGGAGCAAGCCGTGAGCTCGGCAAGCACAGATCATGGGCCCGGAGCTTGTGTACAGGTCCCGTCCGAGGAAGGGCAACCAGGGTGGGTCGCCTGGACACAAGCTCCGGAGTCTAGAATCGGGAGGCGGTGCCGGCAACCGGGGTGGTAGCCAACGGGTTGCCTGCGATGTCGGTGAGTACGGAGACTGGGGTGAGCGTGGCCGCAGCAGCTGCAAACGGTCCCGTGTTGGCCGAGCCGGAACTGGCGCCCAACGTGACGGTCAGTGTCTTCGCCGTCGGGTTCCAGACGAGGCTCGAGGCATTGCCGCCGCTGCCGTTGCCACTGAACGTCATGGCCGTCGACGCGTAGTCGGCACCAAGAGCGACGCTCCCCAGATTAAGAGTGCAGACGCTGCTCGTCACCGTGAGGACGTCGCCGGCACTGACGCTCACGGTCACCTGGCCGTTGCCGTTGATTGTCTGGTTGCCCGTGTTGCTGGTCCACGAACTGCACAGGGTGCTGGCGTTCAGGGCCTCGGAGAACGTAATCGTCATCGAGTCGCCCTTCTCGATCTTGCCCGCGACGCCACCGGAACCGTTGGCCAACTGGACATTGCTGACTGTTGGAGCCGTGGAATCCTTCGAGGACGACGCTGTTCCCGCGACACTCGTGTTGCCCGCAGCATCGGTGGCCTTGGCCGAATAGTTGATGGTTCCGTCGGTGAACGCACGCAGATCCAACGCTGCCGCCGTCCAGTTGCCTGAGCCGTTGACGGTCACTGTTTGGATGATCGGCTGGGCACCGGTCCCACTTACCGTCAGGGCCAGCGACGACCCAGCCTCAGCCGTTCCGCTCACCGGAACACTGGCAACGTTTGCGGAGTTCACGACGGCGGGTGCCGTCACCTTGGGCGCGTCGGGCGGAGTGGTGTCCGTGATGGGGGTTGTTCCTGCGCTCCGGAGGCTTTCCGTGCCCTGCCACAAAGACAGCAGTGGAGTGACCGTGTAGTACCAGGTTCCGGCGGGAGCATTGCTTTCCACGCAGCTCAAGGCCGTCAGGGTTCCTGAGCACGCGCCCGTCGCCGCCACCCGGGTACCCCCGGTCGCGGAGGCGTACCGCGCAATGCTGTAGCCGGTCACGGACCTGCCTGCCGCCGTCGTACTTGCCGCCCAGGTGACCGTCACGTTGGCGCCGGAGACGCTGGTGGTTGGCTTGGCGCCTTGGGCCACCGCGTCTGCCTTGGCTGCAGCTCCGTTGCTGCTGACCGAGCTCCAGAAGGCACTGGCAGCGGGACCGCCCCAGGACACCAGCAGAATGCCCAGCACAACCACAACCAAGCGATTCCAACGGCCCATGCTCACTCCCGTTGCCTGAAGATGCTTGCTCACTTCCGTACCTCCAGCGTGACGGGGACGGTGAAAATAGCGCCTTGGCAAGCGGAAACCGATGCCGCGCTCATACTCGCCGCGCCTTGGAGCGTCAGCAGGATGGAGGTGTTGGCCGGGATGGTCACGGGCTGGCCGGTCCCGGGCTGGACCAAGGGCGCGGCGGGCGGCGTGAAACTGACGCCGGTGGTGGTGCAGCCGGAGTGTCCGGCGTCGGCGGTCACGGCCCCGTTGCCGGTCACGCCGTACACGGTCACGGCGTGCGGGTTGGGGTTGGTGGCGCGGAGGACGACGTCGGCCGTCCCGCCGGGTACGAGGCTTGTTTGCGGGGTGTCTCCGGCAACAAGGGCATCGACGGTCACCGTCTGCATGCTGCCGTTGGCTGACGTGCCGCCACCCAGGCCGGTAGCCGTCCAGTAGGCGTATGCGGATCCGACGCCGCCCAGGATGCTCAGCGCAACCGTGGCAGCCGCGGTACGCGCGAACCTGCCGGGTTGCGTGGGCCGGACGTTCTGCGAACGGAGGACGTGGCGTGTGGTGTTCATGTCAGTTTCCCTGTCCCATGCCGGAGTAGCTGAGTTGGAGGGTGGCGCCCTTGCAACCGTCCTGCAGCAAGAGGGTGTCCAGCATCTTCACCTGCGGCCACTTGCTCTGCGGAACTCCGAGCCCGGACAGCGAGCTGTTTCCCGCCGGGACTGTCAGCGGGCTGGTTCCACTGAACTGGGTCAGCGCATAGTCGTCCGTGGTGCACGGCAGCTTCGCCGCTACCGCCGCGGGAGTGCGGACCACTTGACTAATCGCGACCGACAGATTGGTCACCGTGATGCTCTTTCCGAGGGTGTTGGAGATCTGGAGGTCCAAGGGCCTGGTCACTCCGGGCGCAAGCTGCCCGGCCACAGTGCCCGTGACGCCGAACGTCCGCTTGACTTCCTGGACCTGCAACTGCGCTTGCGCCGTCGTCTGGACGCCGGCGCCGCTCCCTGTGATGGTGAAGTCGACCTTCCCGGCCGGTGTTGCTGGGGCGGTGTTGACCGTCAAGGTCACCTGCGCCGTTCCGCCGGACGTGAGATTGACGGACGACGGCGACAACGCGGCCGTCGCTCCCGACGGCAGCCCCGCGATGGCGAACGTCACCGGACCGGTGAAGCCGCCGGTGGATGTCGCGGCGACGGTGTAGCTCGTGGACAACCCCTGCTCGACACTGCGGCTCGACGGCGACAACGTCACCGTGATGCCTTTGGCCACCTTGGTGGAGCTCCCTTGCCCTGCCATCGATGCGCCGCTCGCGCCGAGGACCACGGTCGGGACCAAGGCCACCAGCAGGGTAAACATCAGTGCACGGAGCCGCGCCTGCCGCTTTGGCAGTGCGGGGCGTTCAGGCTGCTGTTCCATGGAAGCTCTTTTCGAACGGATGCGGCGGGGCATGGAAACGCCGGCCGGGGCTGCTCTGTCTCAGGGCAGCCCCGGCCGTCGCGCGCTACTTGCTGGTGACGTTGACGGTCACGTTGGCGGACTTGCAGGCGTCTTGGTTGACGGTGCTGCTGTCGTTGAACTTGAGGACACCGCTACCCACGGACGTGCCGGTGGAGTTGGCTGCCACGTTGGTGTTCGACGTTACGGCCGTGACCTCGAACCAGGCCGGGAGGCACGCAGGAACGTCAGTGGCAACGCTGGCGGTCAGATCACCCACCACCGTGCTGGACGTGGTGGAGTTGTCAGCCGTGTAGGCAACGTTGACCTGGTTGCCCGGTGCGAGGCCACCGGCAAACGTGGCGTGCAGGGTCACGGTTCCGCCGCCGGTCGAGTTCGTGGCTGAGCCGTTGCCGGAACCAGTGGTGGTCCAGTAGGCGTAGGCGGCGCCGCCACCGACGGCGACGAGTGCCACACCTGCGACGGCAGCAGTGATACGGCTCTTCTTGGAAAGCTTGCGCATGATAAGGCTCCTTGGTTGATTCACGGTCCAGGGAGCCGCGTCGCAACCCCCAGCATCCGATCGTTGTTGTTCGGATGAAGCGATGCCCCCAATGTTTCAGCCAGTCCAAGGCCCGTGGCTACTCTCGGATGTACCCCACTTTTCCTCTCGAACAAGGGGTCGGAAATACTTCCATTCGGCAGGCAAGTACTCAGTTTTGGAGATTCCGACTACTTGGTTTCGTGTACCCCGCATGGCGATCCCGCGGTGCGCGGAGGTCCTCGTCGTGGAGCGTTACCCCGCACCAGCACAGGGGTTTGAGCCCTTGCACGGGTAGCCAGGAAGCGCCCTTTCCAAGCGATGGTCAGGATACTTTGCTTTGTACTCGAATTTTGGGGGTCTTGCTCTGGCCGCACTGGCCTTCCCGGGCGCACTGCGCGAACTTTGTGCCTGTCTTGAGCAAAAACTGCGCTGGCGTTCGAACGGAATCGTTGTGTGACACGGCCCTGCGCGGGGTTCGCGGTGCTGGAATACGACGGCGGTCCGCTCGCCTCGCGAGGTGACCGGACCGGCGTCGTGCTTCTTTGTTGTTGTTGCGCGCCAAATCCCGAGGGTGGCCCCTAGGCCGCGAGTACCTCGAGGGAGTTGAAGGAGTCCTCAACGCGGGCGGGGAGCATGTGGCGTCCTTCTAGCTGTGGGCAGCGAGGATGGTGGAGGCTTCTTGGCGGGTGGTGCCGGAGGACTCGATGTGGGCGAGGGCTTCGGGGATGTCCCAGCCCTTTTTGCGCATCGCGGTGGCCCAGAGCCGTCCGGCGCGGTAGGAGGACCGGACCAGGGGTCCGGACATGACGCCGAGGAAGCCGATCTCCTCGGCCTCGTGCTGGAGGTCCACGAACTCCTGGGGCTTGACCCACCGGTCCACGGGCAGGTGCCGTTCGGACGGGCGCAGGTACTGGGTGATCGTGATCAGGTCACACCCGGCAGCGTGCAGGTCACGCAAGGCTTCGGAGATTTCCTCGCGGGTCTCGCCCATGCCCAGGATCAGGTTGGATTTGGTCACCATGCCCAGGTCCCGGCCCTGGGTGATGACATCGAGGGAGCGTTCATACCGGAACGCGGGCCGGATCCGCTTGAAAATCCGGGGCACGGTCTCGACGTTGTGCGCGAACACCTCGGGCTTGGAGTCGCAGATCGCGGCGATGTGTTCGGGTTTGCCGGAGAAGTCCGGGATCAGCAGCTCCACCCCGGTGCCGGGGTTCAGTTCGTGGATCTTGCGGACCGTTTCGGCGTACAGCCACACGCCCTCGTCCTCGAGGTCGTCGCGGGCCACACCGGTCACGGTGGCGTAGCGCAACTGCATGGCCTGCACGGACCGGGCCACCTTGGTGGGTTCGAACCGGTCCAGCGGGGAGGGCTTGCCGGTATCGATCTGGCAGAAATCACACCGCCGGGTACATTCGGACCCGCCGATCAGGAACGTCGCTTCCTTGTCTTCCCAGCACTCGAAGATGTTCGGGCACCCGGCCTCCTCACACACCGTGTGCAGGCCTTCCTTCTTCACCAGGTTCTTCAACCCAACGAACTCAGGACCCATCTGGACCTTCGCCTTGATCCACTCAGGCTTACGCTCAACAGGGACAGCCGAATTGCGCTGCTCAATACGCAGCATCTTGCGGCCTTCAGGTGCCAGGGTCATGGGATTTCCTTCGTTCGTGGGTGTCAATTTAGTTCCGGGCGGTGGGTTGGGGGCAGACTTCCTGCGTTGCGGGGCCTGCTCTGCGCGCTTCGCATACGCTTCAGGGCGCAGAGCGGGCCGCACAAGCTTTGCTGGAGTTCAGGTATTCAGCATTCGACGACGTTGACGGCGAGGCCGCCCATCGCGGTTTCCTTGTACTTATGGGACATGTCCTTGCCCGTCTCACGCATCGTCACGATCACCTCATCAAGGGACACCCGATGCGTCCCATCACCCCACAACGCCATCTTCGCCGCGTTGATCGCCTTCGCCGCAGCAATCGCGTTCCGCTCAATACACGGAATCTGCACCAACCCACCAATCGGATCACACGTCAAACCCAGGTTGTGCTCCATCGCGATCTCCGCCGCGTTCTCCACCTGCGCCGGAGAACCACCCATCACCTCAGCCAACCCCGCAGCAGCCATCGACGACGCAGACCCCACCTCACCCTGACACCCCACCTCAGCACCGGAAATCGAGGCCTGCTCCTTATACAACACACCCACCGCACCAGCAGCCAACAAGAACCGCACCACCACATCATCCCGATCAGCCTGGGACGCCTGATCCATCCCCGGCGCATAATGCAACGCGTAATACAAAACCGCCGGAATGATCCCCGCCGCACCATTCGTCGGAGCCGTCACCACCCGGCCACCGGACGCGTTCTCCTCATTGACCGCCAGGGCGATCAGGTTCACCCACTCCTGCCAATACTTCGGATCATTCCGGTCCTTGTCCTCCTTCAACAACCGCTCCAACCAATCCGGCGCACGACGACGGACCCGCAACCCACCCGGCAGCACACCCTCACGCTTCAAACTGGTCTCAACACAGGCCTCCATCACCGCCCAGATATGCAGCAAACCCTCCCGGATCTCCTCCTCAGACCGGGACGCCCGCTCATTGATCAACATGATCTCGGAAATCCCCAAGCCCTTCGACGAGCACCGGCCCAACAACTCCGCCGCCGTCCGAAACGGCAACGGCAACTCCGCCTTGGACTCCTCCAACTCAGCCCGCGCCGCGGACTCCTCACCCTCCCGGACAATGAACCCACCACCCACCGAGAAAAACGTCGCCTCCCGCAACACGTTCCCCTCAGCATCAGACACAGCAAACTTCATCCCATTCGTATGCCGCGGCAACACCGTCAACGGATGCAACACCATATCCTCAACGGAGTACTCCAGGAGCACGTCCCCGGCGAGGTTGAGCTTGCCCGTGTCCGTGATCGAAGCCAGGCGTTCTGCAACCTCGTCGGGCAGGATCAGCTCAGGCTCGTAGCCCTCCAAACCCAGCAAGGTCGCCGTGAAAGTGCCGTGCCCCTTACCTGTCGCAGCCAAGGACCCATACAGGTCAACGCGCAACGAAGCCACCGAGCCCAGGACCCCGGACTCCTTGAGTTCCCGGGCGAACACGGCCCCGGCACGCATCGGCCCCACAGTATGAGAGCTTGACGGGCCGATGCCCACAGAGAACAGATCGAAAACACCAACAGCCATGGCCGGGATCCTCTCGGGGTTGAAGGAAAAAAGCAGAGGGAGAAAAGCAAGAAGGTGGGGGCCGGGCCAAATCCCGAGCCAAGGCGGCCCAGCCCCCGTGGAGGTCCCAGTGCGGACCTCCAAACCCGGTGTTGATGTGAGGCATCCGTTCCCAGCGAATGCCCCACCCGGGAGATCAATGTGCACCTGATGCACCGCAGCCCGTCACGCCAACGGCCCGTCGGGGCCGACGTCCGCCTCACCCAACAGCCCGCGTCACCAACGGCCCGTCGGGGCCGACGTCCTCTGCGGGGTCGGTCGCAGTTGCACCCGCTGGGCGGATGCGATGCTCCCTTGGACGCCCGCTGCCGGACGCCGCCCCCAAAGGGGCCGCTCGCGAACTCACCCGTTTCGGGGCGCCGCTGCAAAACATGCCACGCGCACGGCACACCCCGCAGCCAACCCCCGAATCGGCCAAACAACATGCCCCCAACCCAGCCCGCGCCCGAGGAACACCCTCGGCAGCCAGACCCTCCAACACAAGCCAACGAACGACACTCCGCACATGCTCACTACCCCGCGAGCGGACCACCCGGCCCAGCCACCCCATCCGGGGTAATCCCGGATCTGGCGACGAGACCCCCGCACGCCTGCCCCTATGGGCCTGACATCCGGCAGCGGGCGTCTAAGGGAGCGTCACGTCCGCCCAGCGGGCGTCTTCGCGACCGAGCCCGCAGAGGATGTCAGGCCCATCGGGCCGACGGGCCGAGACGCGAGACTCAGCCCAGGTTCGCAACCCCCGGATAAAGAGGATGGGCCTCAGCCAGGGCTTCGACGCGGTGACGCAACCCGGAGAGGTCCGTGTCGGCGTCGGCGATCAACGCTTCGGCGATGATGTCCGCAACCTCGCGGAAGGCCGCTTCGCCGAACCCGCGGGTCGCGAGTGCGGGGGTGCCGATGCGCAGGCCGGAGGTGACCATGGGCGGGCGCGGGTCGAAGGGGACGGCGTTGCGGTTGACGGTGATGTCGATCGCGGCGAGCCGGTCTTCGGCCTGCTGGCCGTCGAGTTCGCAGTTGCGCAGGTCCACGAGGACCAGGTGCACATCCGTGCCGCCGCTGACCACGGAGATACCTGCCGTGGCGACGTCGGGCTGGACCAGGCGTTCGGCGAGGATCCGGGCACCTGCCAGAACACGGGACTGGCGCTCACGGAATTCCTCGGACGCAGCGATCTTGAAGGCCACGGCCTTGCCCGCGATCACGTGCTCCAGGGGTCCACCCTGCTGGCCGGGGAAGACTGCGGAGTTGATCTTCTTGGCGATGTCGGCGTCGTTGGAAAGGATGATGCCGCCGCGCGGACCGGCGAGGGTCTTGTGCGTCGTGGAAGTCGTCACGTGCGCGTGCGGGACCGGAGACGGGTGCAGGCCCGCGGCCACGAGGCCCGCGAAGTGGGCCATGTCCACCATCAGGTAGGCACCCACGGAGTCGGCGATCCGACGGAACTCGGCGAAGTCCAACTGCCGCGCGTAAGCGGACCAGCCGGCCACGATGAGTGCGGGCTTGTGTTCCTGCGCCAGTGCCTCCACCTCGGCCATGTCCACGGTGTGGGTGTCCTCGCGGACGCCGTACGGGACCACGTTGTAGAGCTTGCCGGAGAAGTTGATCCGCATGCCGTGGGTCAGGTGTCCGCCGTGGGCCAGGTTGAGGCCCATGATGGTGTCGCCCGGCTTGATGAGGGCGTGCATCACGGAGGCGTTGGCCTGCGCACCGGAGTGCGGCTGCACGTTCGCGTACTCGGCGCCAAACAGCGACTTGATGCGGTCGATCGCGAGTTGCTCGATCACATCAACGTGCTCGCAGCCACCGTAGTAGCGCTTGCCCGGGTAACCCTCGGCGTACTTGTTGGTCAGTACCGAACCCTGCGCCTGCATCACGGCAACCGCGGTGTGGTTCTCGGACGCGATCATTTCCAGGCCACCGCGCTGGCGACCCAGTTCGTCGTCGATCTTTGCGGCGATCTCGGGGTCAAGCGCGGCCAAGTCGGCGTCCAACGACGGCGACACAACCTGCTCGAACTCACTCACAGAAACGGCGTTCACAGTTCGCCTCCGTTGGCTGCTGCGTACTCCTCGGCCGTCATGAGCGGGCCCTCTTCGGTGGCGGCCACCTTGAAGAGCCAGCCCGCACCGTAGGGGTCGTTGTTGATGAGTGCCGGATCGTCGACGACGGCGTCGTTGATCTCGGTCACCTCACCGGTCACGGGCGAGTAAAGGTCGGACACGGACTTGGTGGACTCCACCTCACCGCAGGTCTCCCCCGCAGTGACAGTTGAACCAACCTCAGGCAGGTCCACGTACACAATGTCGCCCAGGGCATCGGCGGCCACGGCGGAGATCCCTATCCCCACAGGCCCACCCCCATCAACGGCAACCCACTCGTGCTCAGCCGAGTACTTCAGTTCAGCAACTACCTTGCTCATTTCAATTCCTTCTCTCACTGGTTCGTAAAAACTTTGTTGGCTGGTTAGAACGGCGGAGCGAACTCCTCCGCGTGCTCGGTCGCGAGGACACGGGACCCGACGGGCCAGGTGACCGCGGCGGCCGGGCTACTTTTGGCGCTTGTAGAACGGCAGCGCGACAACCTCAAACGGCTCGGCTTTTCCGCGGAGGTCGACGTCGACGATCGTGCCAACCTCGGAATGTTCGACGTCGACATACGCCAACGCCACCGGGTAACCGAGCGTCGGGCTCGGCTGACCTGAGGTCACCTCACCGATCAGGGAACCGTCCTTGAGGACCGAGTAGTGACCACGGGCTGCGCGACGTCCGGCGCCCTTGAGGCCGACGAGCTTCTGCCCGATGGTGGACCCAACACCGGCAGCCTTGAGGGCAGCCAACGCTTCCTTGCCAACAAAGTCGCTTTCCTTGGCCAGGGCCACCACGGGTCCGAGCCCGGCGGCGTAGGCGTTGACGTGGCGGGAGAGTTCGTTGCCGTAGAGCGGCATTCCGGCTTCGAGGCGGAGGGAGTCGCGGGCGGCGAGACCGGCGGGAATCAGCCTGTGGCCTTCGCCGGCCTCGAGCAGCGCCTCCCAGAGCGAGGGAGCGTCCGCGTTCGGGACGTAGATCTCGAACCCGTCTTCGCCGGTGTACCCGGTGCGGGCCAGCAGCAGCTCGTCCCCGGCGATCGAGACCTCAACAGCGGCGTAGTACTTGAGCTCGGTGACGAGGGAGTGCTGTTCGGCCCGGACCAGCTTCAGCAGGATCGCTTCGGCATGTGGACCCTGGACCGCGATGAGCGACGTCTCAGCCGAGGCGTCCTCAACAACAACGTCGAACCCGGCGGCGCGCTCGGCCAGTGCCGCAGCAACCACCTTGGCGTTGCCCGCGTTCGGCACCACCAGGAACTTCTCCGGACCTCGACGGTACGTAATGAGGTCATCGATGATCCCGCCGTCGGCGTTGCAGATCAGCGAATACTTGGCCTTGCCGTCGGCGATCGCGGACAGCTTGCCCACCAGCGCGTAGTCCAGGAACGCAGCGGCTTCGGGGCCGCTGACCCAGACTTCGCCCATGTGGGAGAGGTCGAAGAGACCGGCGGACTGACGCACGGCGTGGTGCTCGGCGAGCTCGGACTCGTACTTAAGGGGCATCTGCCAGCCGCCGAAGTCCGTGAAGGAGGCGCCGGCTTTTTTGTGCTGCTCGTAGAGAGCGGTGTAGTTCTCAGTCATGTCGGGAATCCTTAGTTCTCAAAGTCTTCGAGCGGAGGGCAGGAGCACACGAGGTTGCGGTCGCCGGCGGCGCCGTCGATGCGCCCCACGGGCGGGAAGTACTTGTCCTGCTTGAGGCTCGGTACCGGGAAGGCAGCCTGCTCACGCGGGTAGTCGCGCTCCCAGACGGAACTTACGACGGCGGCTGCCGTGTGCGGCGCGTTGCGAAGCGGGGAATCCTCCACGGAGAAGTCACCGGCCGCAACCTGCTCGATCTCGGCGCGGATGGTGATCATGGCTTCGATGAAGCGGTCGATCTCCGCGAGGTCCTCGGACTCGGTGGGCTCAACCATCAGCGTGCCTGCAACCGGGAACGCCAGCGTCGGTGCGTGGAAACCGAAGTCGATGAGGCGCTTGGCCACGTCCTCGGCCGTAACACCGGTGCGGGCGGTCAGTTCACGGAGGTCCAGGATGCACTCGTGGGCCACAAGCCCACCTTCACCGGTGTACAGAATCGGGAAGTGCTCATCCAAGCGGGAAGCCACGTAGTTCGCGGCCAGGAGCGCCGACTTGGTGGCCTCGGTCAGTCCTTCGCCGCCCATGAGCTTCACATAGGCCCAGGAAATCGGCAGCACGCCGGCCGAGCCGAAGCGCGAAGCCGAGATGGCCACACCACCCTCCGAGGATGAAGAAGCGTTGTTCGCATCGCCCGGCATGAACGGAGCCAGGTGCGCCTTCGCAGCGACCGGGCCAACACCGGGTCCACCGCCACCGTGGGGGATGCAGAAGGTCTTGTGCAGGTTCAGGTGGGACACGTCCCCGCCGAACTTGCCAGGCTGTGCCAAGCCAACGAGTGCGTTGAGGTTGGCACCGTCAACGTACACCTGGCCGCCGGCCTCGTGCACGGCATCGCACACCTCAACAACGTCGGCATCGTAGACGCCGTGAGTGGAGGGGTACGTGATCATGATGCAGGACAGCACATCGCGGTTGGCTTCGATCTTCGCCGTGAGGTCGGAGTGATCGATGGTGCCATCAGAGGCAGTGGCCACCACAACAACCTTCATGCCAGCCAGCACAGCCGAAGCAGCGTTCGTACCGTGGGCAGAAGCCGGAATCAAGCAGACGTTGCGCTGCTCATCGCCACGGGACAGGTGGTAGCCGCGGATCGCGAGCAGGCCTGCAAGCTCACCTTGTGAACCGGCGTTCGGCTGGATGGAGACCTGGTCGTAGCCGGTGATCTCCGTCAGGTCGGCTTCCAAACCGGTAATCAGCTCGCGCCAACCCTCGGTTTGGTGGTCCGGAGCGAACGGGTGGATCGAAGCGAACTCCGGCCAGGAAATGGCTTCCATCTCAGCCGTAGCGTTGAGCTTCATGGTGCACGAACCCAACGGGATCATGGTCCGGTCCAGCGCGAGGTCCCGGTCGGACAGCTTGCGGATATAGCGCAACAGCTGCGTCTCGGAACGGTGCGTGTTGAACACGGGGTGCTGCAGGAAATCGGAGGTACGGACCACGTCAGAAGGCAGCTCGAACCCTGCAGCGTCCCCTACCGGACCGGCGCCAAAGGCGACGGCGACCGCGGAGAGGACCTCCGGCGTCGTGGTTTCATCAACCGAGACGCCCACGGTGTCCTCATCGATGTGGCGGAGGTTGATGCCGCGTGCCTCGGCGGCACCGATCACCTTCGAAGCCTTGCCGGGCACGCGGACCGTGAGGGTATCGAAGAAGGAGTCGGACACGAGTTCGCGGCCGGCCTTCTGCAGGGTCGTGGCCAGGACACGGGCGTGGCCGTGGACGGTCTCCGCGATCGCCTTCAGTCCGTCGGGGCCGTGGTAGACCGCGTACATCGACGCGACGATCGCGAGCAAAGCCTGGGCCGTGCAGATGTTGGACGTGGCCTTCTCGCGGCGGATGTGCTGCTCACGGGTCTGGAGCGCCAAGCGGTACGCGGGCACGCCGGCGTTGTCCTTGGACACGCCCACGATGCGGCCCGGAAGCGTGCGCTCCATGCCGTTCCGGACAGCCATGTAGGCAGCGTGCGGGCCGCCAAAGAACAGCGGCACACCGAAGCGCTGCGCGGTTCCGACGGCGATGTCCGCGCCCTGTTCGCCCGGGGGCGTGATGAGGGTGAGCGCCAGCAAATCGGCAGCGACCGTGACCAGGGCACCGCGTTCCTTCGCCTCAGCGATCACGGGGGCGTGGTTGAAGACCCGGCCGGAAACGCCCGGCTGCTGCAGGACGATGCCGTTGATGTCGCCGTCGGGCAAGCCTGCCGAGAGGTCCGCAACCAGAACCTCGAAGCCGAGCGCCTCGGCGCGGCCCTTGACGATGGCGATGGTCTGCGGGAGGAGGTCGGCGTCCAGGACGGTCTTGCCGTCCTTCACAGCTTTGTTAGCCCGGCGCATGAGCAACACGGCCTCGGCCACGGCAGTGGCTTCGTCCAGCAGGGAAGCGTTGGCGATCGGAAGCCCGGTGAGGTCCTGGACCATGGTCTGGAAGTTGAGCAGCGCTTCGAGCCGGCCCTGCGAAATCTCGGGCTGGTACGGGGTGTAAGCGGTGTACCAGGCGGGGGCTTCGAGGATGTTGCGGCGGATCACCGGCGGGGTCACGGTGTCGTAGTAGCCCTGGCCGATCATCTGAACGGCGGTCTTGTTCTTCGCGGCCAGCTTGCGCAGCTCGGCCAGCACCTGGACCTCGCTCAGCGCCTTCTGCAGCGTGAGGGGCGAAGCCTGGCGGATGGAATCGGGAACAGCCACGTCCACCAGACCGTCGACAGAGTCATAGCCGATGGCCTTGAGCATGGTCTCAACATCGGCCTGGCGGCGGGCGCCGATATGCCGGTCCGCGAAAGCGGTTGGGGAGGATTGAACAGTCAAGAGGAACTCCAGGATTCAGGCGCCCGTTGAGCGCCACGGTGAATATGGGTTCCTCCCCGCTCTGTATTGGACCTGAGAGATTCCGTGGACTTGGTTGTCCACTTGCACCGTCGGTGAGCCCGGTTGCCCGGACTGCTTTCCAGAGTTGCCTAACCGCGGCGGTACATGGGCCTGAGAGATTCCTGGGGAGGATTTGCTCCTACGGCGCCTGACTGGATGTACCGGCAGGGCTCTCCCGCCGCAGATCAAAAGCGTTTGCGCCACCTCAGTGACACGCTTCACACCATAGCGGGTCATTCCGAAAAAGCGCAAGGCGGGTGTTTCCCGCGGGGCCTAGCCGTGCATCGCTTCGTGAATCTGCAACGCCAACCAAAGCTGCGCCAGCGTTGACGTCTCTCCCATGTCCAGCCCCGTCAGCTCGCCGATTTTCCGGATCCGGTAGATGATGGTTTGCCGGTGCGTGAAGAGCGTGGAGGCCGTTTTTTGCCATGACCGCTGCGAGTCCAGATAGGTCTTCAGCGTGACCATGAGATCGCCGTCCTGCCGCTGCTCATACTCGAAAATGGGCCCGAGAAGGCGCTGGACCAACGCAGTTCCCTCCTCGAATCCGGTCAGTCCCAACCAGCTGGGCCCCTCCGCGTACCGGGCCAATCCAAGCTTGTTCGCTTTCGCCGATCCCAGCGCCCACAACGACTCCTGCTGGGCTTGCTGAAGGCCACCTACCGCGGACGCGGAACTCACGCCGATGGTGGTTCCCAACCCCGCGCAGTGGACCAGCAGCTCGTCAGCCACGTCAGCCGCGACCACCACGTGCAGCCGGTCGTTCCGCCTCAAGGAGGCCGCCGAAGTCCCGTGCCGCCAGAGTTCGATGTGCACGTTGGCCAGCCGATCGCCGTCGTCCGCCGACATCGAGGCGACCACAAAACCCTGGGGAGGAACCTCGAAAGCCTCCAGCCGCCGTTCCATCTCCGCCGTCCCCAGGCGCCCGTCGAGCGCCTGCAGGAGGAACTCCCCGGCGAGCCGGTGCCGGCCCTCGAGCGAGAGGACGATGCGCGCCAACTGCAGTCCCAGCACGGTTGCGGCATGCAAAAGCACGACGGCGTCAGGGTGCGGTTCGCTGCCAGGCAGCACCACCAGGAGCGCGTTCGCGTGGGTGGGAATGTCCATGGTCAGGACGTGCCTGCCTCGGATCCGGTGCCACTGGAAGTTCTTGCCCGCAACCGAGACCTGGCCCGGGTGCGGCGACCATTCCTCCACAAGGAACTCCGGAAGCGGCTGCCCCTCGGGGTGCCACGGATGGAGGCAACGGCGGTCCACCACGAACAGCTCCGAATCCAGCTCCGTGGCCAACCTCAGGACCAAACTTTGCCAATGGTCCTCCGACGCTCCGGCCGTGCGGAGGAGGTCGTACACGCGGGCCGTTTGCCGCAAGCGCCGGGACTCTTCAAGCAGCGACGACTCCGCCACGGACCGCGCAATCGCGATGAACGGCAGCGGGTACGGGATGTTGATCAGCGGCAGGGCGAGCCGGTCGCAGGCCCGCAGGAATTCCGGTTGCAGCTCCGGCGCATGCATCTTCTCGCCGATGGCCAACGCACTGGCGCCCGAATCCACCAAGGCTTCGGCGAGCGCCACTTGCCCGTCCGCGTCGGCGGGGATGGAGAGCCCGTTGGTCATCATGAGCTCGCCGCCGGTGACCCACTCCCACAGCCTGGGCAGGTCTGAAGTGTGGGCCCAGGTGATGCGGTTGCCGGCTCCGCTGGAACCTGCCAGCAGGCTGAGTCCGAGCTGCGGCTCGGCCACGAGTTCGGCGACGGTGATGGCCATGGATGAGGACTCCTGGGTGCTTGTTTTCGGGACGGTTAGACGTTTGTCTAAACGCCTCGACCATTTGTAGTCAATGTACCGCTATCCGCCGTGATGCGCGTCACCAAGAATTGAGATATGCACTTCCCGCTCAACGGCGAGCGCCCCAGCTACTCGAAGGATCAAGCCATGACAACGCACCAGCCCATCGGCCCCGTGGACGCAACCAAGGTTCCCCGCTACGCAGGCCTCGGCACCTTCGCCCGACTCCCCCAAATCGACCGCGTCCCCGACTACGACATCGCCATTGTGGGTGTGCCGTTCGACGGCGGAACCTCCTTCCGGCCCGGCGCCCGTTTCGGTCCTGCCGCAGTCCGCGAGGCCTCCCGGCTGCTCCGTCCGGGCTACCACCCGGAGCTCGACGTCGAGCCGGTGTACGAAGCCCAGGTGGTGGACGCCGGGGACATCGCCTGCACTCCCTATGACATCACCCGGGCTGTCCGCGAGATCGAGGAGCAGGCCCTGCCGCTCATCAGCGAAGAGAAGCGGCTCATCTCGATCGGCGGCGACCACACCATTGCCCTGCCGATGCTGCGGGCACTGAACAAGGTCCACGGCCCGGTGGCGCTGCTGCACTTCGACGCTCACCTGGACACATGGGACACCTACTTCGACCAGCCCATCACGCACGGCACCATCTTCCGCCGGGCGTTCGAGGAGGGCCTGCTGGTGGAGGACAAGTCCATGCATGTCGGTATCCGCGGACCTGTGTATGACCGCAACGACTTCCTCCGCGACCACGAGTTCGGCTTCCAGATCATCCGCTGCTCGGACCTGGATGTCATCGGCGTTCCGGCGGCGATCGAACGCGTCAAGGAGCGGCTGGGCGACACCCCGGTGTACGTCTCCATCGACATCGATGTCCTGGATCCCTCCTACGCCCCCGGCACCGGCACTCCGGAGATGGGCGGGCTCCACTCCCGCGAACTCCTTGCCCTGCTCCGCGGCCTGGACGGCATCAACATCGTGGGCGCCGACGTCGTCGAAGTCGCACCGGCCTACGACCATGCGGACATCACCACCGTAGCCGCGGCAACCCTCGTCTTCGATCTGCTGGCCCTCATGGTCAACCGCAGCAAGGCCTCGGAGCTCCGTGAACTGGAGACGGCTTCGCGGAGTGCGTCATGAGCACCCCCGTCACCGAGGTCCCACGGACGGAAGTTCCACGGCTTGAGGACAAGACCATCCAGCCGATTCCCTTGAACGAACGGCACGGCAAGGCCAGGGACCTGTTCACCATCTGGTTCGGTTCCAACATCATGATCATGACCATCGTGACCGGCGGACTGGCCACCACGGTGTTCGGCCTGAGCTTCGTTCCCGCGATCATCGGGATCATCATCGGCAACCTCCTGGGTGGGATCTTCATGGCCCTGCACTCCGCCCAGGGACCGCAGCTTGGGGTGGCCCAGATGATCCAGACCCGCGGCCAGTTCGGCTCTTTCGGAGCCTTGCTGATCGTCGTGATCGTCGTGGTGATGTATGTAGGCTTCTTCGCAGCCAACCTCGTCTTCGGCGGAGAAGCAATGGCGGCCGTGAGCCCGGGCATCAGCGTGGACGCGGGCATCATCATCATCGGCGTGGTCAGCGTGATCGCCACGATCTTCGGGTACCGCCTCATCCATGCCTACGCCCGCGTTCTCAGCATCGCGGCCGGCTTGGCTCTCCTGTTGTCCTTCGGCTGGATCCTGATGGTTGATGGACTTCCTGCCAACTTCCTGGAGCAAGGCAACTTCAACTGGGTTGGCTTCATGGGAACCGTTTCGGTCTCCGCCCTGTGGCAACTGGCCTACGCGCCCTACGTCTCGGACTATTCCCGCTACATGCCGCAGGGTACGGGATCGGCTCCGGCCTTCTGGGCTTCCTACTCGGGTTGTGTGTTGGGAACCCTGTTCCCCATGATCCTCGGCGCACTGGTGGGGACCCTCGCGGTGGCCATGAGCTCCGGCGACATCGAGATCGTCGGCAGCCTGGGGGCGCTGCTCCAGCCGTGGACGTTGATCATCGTGGGCATCTTCTGCCTGGGGGTCGCGGCGTCCAACGCCATGAACCTCTACTGCGGCGTGCTGTGCGCACTGACCATCGGCCAGACGTTCAAACCCAGTTGGCTCCCCCGGGCAAAAACCCGCAGCGTCGCCGCCGTCGTACTCTTCACCTTGGCGGTCCTGATCGCGCTGTTCGCCCGCGACAACTTCATTGTCTTCTACACCAACTTCCTGTCCTTCCTGATGTACGTCCTGGTCCCGTGGACCGCCATCAACCTGGTGGACTACTACCTGCTGCGGCACGGCGACTACCGCGTGGAGGACTTCTTCAAGCGCGACGGCGGCGTGTACGGGCGGTTCAATTGGGTCGCCATCGGCTCGTACATAGCAGGCGCCCTGATCCAGGTTCCCTTCACCGCGACGGCGATCTACACGGGTCCCCTGGCAGCGGCCATGGGAGGCGTGGATATCTCGTGGATCGTCGGACTGGTGGTCGTTGCCCCGCTCTACTACGTTGCGGCCCGGGTTTTCCGGAAGAAGACAGAAGCCGCCCCCTTTCCATCCAGCTCCCTCACCGCCGACCTCATCTGACCCGGCCTCATCTGACCAGACCTCATCTGAAAGCGAAGCATCATGACCACCACCCAGTCCGAGACGTTCACCGTCCACCGTGCCGACTCCGCAGGCGCCGATGTTTCGGCCCTCATTCCTCCCGCGGGCCACTTCATCGCCGGATCCTTCGTCCCGAGCGTCGTTGCCGGCAACCCGATCGACGTCGTCAACCCGGCCACCGAGGAAATCATCACCTCCGTCCAGGCGGGCACCGCGGCCGATGTGGACGCCGCCGTGGAAGCCGCCGTCGTCGCCCAAAAATCCTGGGGCAACACCACCCCGAAGGAACGTGCCGACGTCCTGAACCTCATCGCGAACATCATCGAAGCCAACCGGGAAGCGTTAGAAGTCATCGAGTCCGCCAACACCGGCAAACCGCGGGCCGTCGCAGAAGACGATGTCACCAGCACCATCGATACCTTCCGTTTCATGGCCGGCGCCTCCCGGACCCTGACCTCCATGGCGGGCGGGGACTACGCAACGGACCACACGTCCGTGATCCTGCGGGAACCGGTGGGCGTGGTTGGCGTCATCACCCCGTGGAACTACCCGCTCCTGATGGCTGCGTGGAAGATCGCACCCATCCTGGCTGCCGGCAACAGCATCGTCATGAAGCCCTCGGAACAGACGCCGCTCTCCACGCTGAAGCTCGTCGAACTCCTGGCCGGACGCATCCCGGACGGCATCCTCAACGTCGTGACCGGCCAGGGCCGCACGGTGGGCCAGCGGCTGTCCGAACACCCGGACATCGCCCTGGTTGCCCTGACCGGCAGCGTCGTTAGCGGCCAGGCCGTTGCCGAAACGGCAGCCCGTTCGGTCAAGCGCGTCCACCTTGAGCTGGGCGGCAAGGCTCCCGTGGTGGTGTTCCCCGACGCCGACCTCCGGGCTGCCGCTGCCGGCGTCCGGAACGCCGGATACTGGAACGCCGGGCAGGACTGCGGCGCGGCCTGCCGCGTGCTGGTCCACGAGTCGGTGGCTGAGGAATTCACCCAGTACTTGGTGCAAGAAGTCAGCACCCTGGTGGTCGGCGCACCCGATGCCGGCGAGGACGTGGAACTCGGCCCCATGATTTCCCGGCCTCACTTTGAGCGCGTCAAGGAAGCCCTGGAAGAAGCCCGCGCTGCAGGACTGACCATCGCTGTTGGTGGTTCCGCGATTGAGGGCACGGGTTTCTTCATTGAGCCGACCGTCATCACCGGCGTTCCGGCCGGGGCACCCATTGCCACACACGAAATCTTCGGCCCCGTGGTCACGGTTGAAACCTTTAGCACCACAGAGGAAGCAGTCACCCGCGCCAATGAGAGTCCCTATGGCCTCTCCGCCTCCGTGTGGACCAAGGATTCCAGCCTCTCGCTGCGGGTCCCGAAGCAACTGGACTTCGGCACAGTCTGGGTGAACGCCCACTTGGTCCTCGCCAACGAGGTGCCGTGGGGCGGATTCAAAGGTTCGGGCTATGGTCGCGACCTCTCGCTCTACGCCCTGGACGACTACTCCCGGACCAAGCACGTCATGATTAACCACGGCGCGTGAAGCACCACCAACGCGAAACCAGAGAAGCAATGGAGCTTGTGAAATGACCACCGTGAACCCGATCGTTCCCCCGGCACCTTCTGCCGCAACACCCTCGGCCCCCTTCCAGACAGAGGTGCCGTGGACCAACTGGGGCGGGAACCAGACCTCGACGCCGGCCTTCACCGTCCAGCCCCGGAACGAGGAGGAAGCACTCGACGCCGTCCGCTTCGCCATCCGCGAGGGCCTGCCGGTGCGCGCCGTCGGCTCGGGGCACTCGTCCTCTCCCTTGGTACAGACCGGCGGCGTCCTCCTGGACATGTCCCAGCTCACGGGAATCACCGGAACCGATCGCTTGAATCGGCGGGCCAGGGCCCTGGCCGGGACCACCATCAACGCTTTCGGCGACCCGCTCTGGGAGCAGGGCCTGGCGCTCAGCAACCAGGGCGACATCGACAAGCAGCAGATCGCGGGCGCCTTGGCAACCAGCACCCACGGATCCGGCAAGGATCTGGGGAGCTTCTCCTCCAAACTGCGCTGGGTGAAGCTCATCAACGGTTACGGCGAGATCGTGGAGATCGGCGAGGGCCAGCTCCGCGAACTCCGGGCAGCCCAGGTGGCGTTGGGAACCCTCGGCATCTTCCTCGAAGTGGAGTTGGCCGTGGAGGACAGCTACTACCTGCAGGAAGAAATCACCTATCCCACGTGGTCCGAGACGGCGGCTACCTGGCAGGAAGACATCGACTCCAACCGGCACTACTCCTTCCTTTGGTGCCCCGAAGAGGACTCCTGCGAGCTCCTGGACCTCCCCCGTTCGCCGGACCACAACATGGCCAACCGGAGCTACACCAAGCGGTACAACGTGGTGGACCTGAAGGACGAGTCGGGCATCTCCACCATCGAGGGCGCGCGCCTGGACCGTTCATACCGGATCTACCCCGGCGGGTTCACCACGCAGTTCCATGAGCTCGAGTACTTCGTCCGCAGCGAGGACGGCCTGGCCGCCGTCGAAGCCATCCAGGACCTGATCCGCTCCAAGCACCCGGACCAGAAGTACCCCGTGGAAGTCCGCTGGGTGAAGGCGGATGAGGCCTACATGTCGCAGTTCCAGGGCCGCGACAGCACGGTAATCACGCTCACCACCAAGCCCGGGACCGACTACTGGCAGTTCTTCCGCGACGCCGACGCTGTGCTGCAGGACTTCGAGCCGCGGGCGCACTGGGGCAAGATCCACTTCATGACCCGGAGCCGCTTGGAGCGCCTGTACCCGGAACTGGACACTTTCCTCCAAGTTCGCCGCGAATTCGACCCCCGCGGTATCTTCCTCAACGACCACACGCGGGCCCTGTTCGGCTGAGCGGCCACCCCCTGAGCGGCCACCCCCTGAGGCGGTCACCCCGCAACCACGACGTCGGCACCCACCCGGGTGCCGACGTCGTTCGCTTGTCGGCCGGAGGTAGCCGGGCGCCGCCTCTGGGATAACGGCACCCGGACCCCCAGCGGGTGCCCAATGTATGCCATCGGCCCATCCCACGAGGGGATTGGCCGGCCCGGCATGCGTGCGGTCCCGCCACCATTAGTAAAGTTGCTTACTATCCCTGCGCGCACGAGTAGTCGGTACTCGTGTTTTTGGACTCCCGGCCGCCGACTACGTGGACGGTGAGCGTCATCTTCCGAACTGGCCATCAAATCCATTTGAGTTAGGTTAGCCATACCTTCTATTTTTCCGTGGTGAGTATTCAGCCGGATTTGGCCGGAGTCGCCTTTGCCGCCCGCCTGGCATCGTTCGGAAACCGGCCCGCAGTACACCTCCCTGCGGGAAGAGTGAGCTATGCCCAGCTGGCCCGCCAGGTTGAGGACATGGCCAGGTCCTTTGGCGACGGCCGACGCCTCATCGCCCTCGAAGCAGAAAACACCCTGTCCTCGCTCACGGTGTACCTGGCGGCCTTGGCCTCGGGCCAACCGCTGCTCATCCTGCCCTCCAACGGCCAAGCCGCAGAGGCATTGATCGCTGCCTACGAACCGGACATCGTCGCCCGGGCAGTTGGCGGCGAAACATCCCTGGACTTCCGCCGCGAGGAAAGCGCGCACAACCTTCATCCCGAACTTGCCCTGCTCCTGAGCACTTCCGGTTCAACGGGCTCCCCCAAACTGGTACGCATCTCGGCATCGTCCATCCAAGCCAATGCCATGGCCATCTCGCAATACCTGCACCTCCGCCAGGACGACACGGCCGTCACCACGTTGCCGCTGTCCTACTGCTACGGCATGAGCGTGGTGAACAGCCACCTCCTGGTTGGCGCCTCAATGGCGCTGACAGATTTGTCCGTGGTGGACCCCTGCTTCTGGGATCTGGCGCGAAGAGAGTCCGTCACGTCCTTCGCGGCAGTCCCCTACACCTTCGAGCTCCTCGAACGCGTCGGCTTCGACAACATGGACCTGCCCAGCCTGCGGTACATCACCCAGGCCGGAGGACGCCTGGATCCTGAACGGGTCCGTTCCTACGCCCAACTGGGGCAGGAACGTGGCTGGGACCTCTTCGTCATGTATGGCCAGACCGAGGCAACAGCCCGCATGGCCTACCTCCCGCCGGACGAGGCAGCAGAATATCCCCACGCAATCGGCGTGCCCATTCCCGGCGGATCCTTCCGCCTGGAACCCGTGCCCGGGCTGGATGAGAGCGAGCTGGTCTACTCCGGACCCAACGTGATGCTGGGTTACGCGGAAAGCCCGGCGGACCTGGCGCGCGGAAGGGACGTCACCGAACTGCACACCGGCGACCTGGCCAGGCTCGGGCCCGGCGGGCTCTACGAGATCGTCGGCCGGCGCAGTCGCTTCGTGAAGATCGTTGGTCTCCGCGTTGACATGGGCCAAGTGGAACGCCTGCTTGCCGGCTATGGCGTGACAGCCGCCGTGGCCGGTTCGGACGATGGACTCGTGGCCGCAGTGGAGGGGACCCACGAGCTGTCCCTCGTTGCCAAGGCCGTCGCCCAGGATCTCGGTATCCCTCGCGCCGCACTGAAGCTGTGCCCGGTCGAGGTGGTCCCGCGGCTGGCCAATGGAAAGACGGACTACCCGGCCGTGCTGGCCCTCGCCGCGGAGCCCGCCGTCGTGCCGGAAAACCACGACGACGGCCCGGGCCTTTCCGGCACGATGGCACCGGACGATGCCCGCACCATCTTTGCCGACGTCCTTGAGCGAACGGACATCGCAGACACGGACACGTTCGTCTCCCTGGGCGGCGACTCGTTGTCCTACGTGGCGGCCTCAGTCCGGCTTGAACGCGCGCTCGGATACCTTCCGCATGGCTGGCACCTCATGCCGGTCTGCGAACTGACCCCGGCAACACCCGCCACCCAGGACCCGCCTTCCAAACGTACGAAGCTCCGGAGAACCGTGAGCCCACGGGCCGGAATCCGGCTGCGCCACAAACTCACGGCCCGGCTGGAAACCGGCATCGTCCTGCGAGCCATGGCCATCATTTTCATCGTGTCCACGCATGTTGGCCTCTTCCACTGGGAAGGCACGGCCCACGTCCTGATCGCCGTCGCCGGGTACAACTTCGCCCGCTTCCAGCTCGCGGGTTCGCGCCGGGCCAGGCTGAAGCGGCAACTCAAGGCCGTGGCACGGATCGCTTTGCCCAGCGTGGCTGTGATCAGTTTGGCCTTCGCCCTAACGGACGACTATGGCTGGCACAACATTTTCCTGCTCAACACCCTGGTTGGCCCTCAGGGATGGACCGACATGTCGCGCTTCTGGTTCATCGAGATCCTGGTCCACATCCTCCTGGGCATGGCATTGCTTCTTGCCATCCCGGCACTCGACCGGGCCCAGCGCAGGTGGCCTTGGCTGCTTCCCGTCGTCCTTGGTGGCGTGGACTTACTGCAGCGCTTCGACGTGATCGAACTGCCCTACCCCGGCCAAGGTCCTGTCCTGTGGCTCTTTGCCTTCGGCTGGACTGCGGCACTGTCCCGGAAGTGGTGGCAGCGTGTGGGCGTGACGGTCGCGGCCCTCCTGACAATCCCCGGCTCGTTCTCGAGCGAACCCCGCAGCGCAACCGTTTTGGTGGGCTTCCTCGTGCTGCTGTGGATCGCCACCCTGCCCGTACCCCGGGGTCTGCACCGGATCACCGCGCTCCTGGCCAGCGCGTCCCTGTACATTTACGTCACCCATTGGCTGGTTTACCCGCTCGTCCTGGAAGCCACGTCCGGCTTGGCACCGGAAGCTACCCTCAGCCTGGCCGTCGCCGCCTCCCTGGCGGCAGGCATTGCCTACTGGGCGCTGGCAACGAGGGCCATGGGCGCCGCCGAAAGGTGGCTTGGCCGCCGTCGTACATTGCAGGCGACTACGGCAACCGCCGACGTGACGCCCCATTGATACATGGGAATGGTAGTTTGATCTCTGCTTGAGCCATACGCCCCGTACCGATCAGAGGACATTCCATGTTTAAGGGTTTCAAGGACTTCATACTCCGCGGCAACGTGATCGAGCTGGCCATCGCCGTCGTCATCGGCAGTGCCTTCACCGCACTGGTTGCCGCCTTTACCAACAACATCATCAACCCCGTGATCGCTGCCGCCGGCGGCGTGAACGCCGACGGCCTCGGCTTCCGCATCTGGCCGGACAACGAGGCCACGTTCGTGAACTTCGGCGCAGTGGTCACGGCCCTGGTGACGTTCCTCATCACCGCGGGCGTTGTCTACTTCATCTTCGTAGCCCCCATGAACAAGATCAACGCCATGGTCAAGGACCGCCTCTCCACCGAGGAGCCGGAGGAAGAGCCTCTCCCCGCAGACACGGCCCTCCTGGCCGAGATCCGCGACCTCCTCAAGGACGCCGCAGCCGCCCGCGACGCAAACCGCGACCTGGACGACGATCCCATCCGCTAGGAACACCCGCAGCACCCTTCCCTGTTGTTGCGGCTGTACCCCTCGAAGCCCGGCACCCTCCCGCGAGGTTGCCGGGCTTCGGCGTTCCGCGGTGCCCCCGCCAACCCGGCAGGAACCTCGCCGCATACCCGCCGCGAGACCGTGACGCAGCAGCAACGCCCACGAAACACCTGCCCGGCAGCATGGGAGCATGAAGCCCAACGCGAGCTCTCCCGTCACCGCGGATCTCCTGTGCGAGGTCTGCGGTCAATTGCCGGAACCGCCCAAGGCCCGGCTTACCCTGGCCAATATCGCCGTCATGCTGCCCATCGAACTCTTGGTGCATGCGGCCGTGGTGGAAACCCACCTGCCGTACCTGGCCAAGGTCCTTCTGCTCACCGTGACCGCCACCGTCCTGGTGATTTGGGTGGCCGAACCGTCGGCGGCGAAGGTCCTCCGGCGCTGGCTCCACGCGCCGGCCCTCAAGCACCGCCGCACCTTGAACTCCGCCCCCGCGCTGTGGCGCGCCCGCACCCTCCTGCGAGACCAGCCCGGTTCCCTCCAAAGGATCACCCAATCCCTGGCCAAACTGGACACCAACATCCTCAGCATCCACGTCCATCCGATGGATGGCGCCGGACTTCCCGGCACCGTGATGGACGAGTTTGTCCTGTCTGCCCCGGGGAACCTCACCGAGCATGAGCTGCTTCTGGCAATGCACGACGGCGGCGGGCGTGAGTCCCATGTCTGGCCCACCACCGCGCTGGCCATGGCAGACGGACAAACCAAGGCCCTGAGCCTCGCCGCCCGGATCGCGGGAAACCCGCAGGAACTTCCCTTGGCGGTTGCCGAGCTCTTGTCCGCCAAGGTGGTCCCGGCGGATCCGGAGCGTCCGGCACCCGCGGGGAGCACCGCCGTCGGACCTTCCGCTGATGTCCTCAAGATCCCCACCGCATGGCACGGGCCGCTGGTCTTTTCCCGCCCGGGTGAACCGTTCACGCCGGCGGAGTCGGCGCGGGCGCACAGGTTGGCTGAACTGGCGGAGATTCTTGCGTACAGTCCGGCAGGCCGCGGGGACGCCCGCTAGCTGTGTTCCAGCACTTCCTGTGCGCCTTCCGATGACCAGGCCCCGGGTCAGCCCGACGGGAACGGCAGGCGTCAAGATCCAAGGCATGACTAGAATGCGGTTTCCGGACCTCATGGAAGGTCGGCGGAAACCTCAGGGGGTCTCATGAGGAAACGGGTCGACAAATGGCCGTGGAACAGAGCATGGCCGTGGTTTCTCTTGGCCAGCGGACGCGTATCCCTGGTTTAAAGTCCGGTCCAGCGGCGGAGGGTGCTATTGACCAAGCCAATGAGCACGGCGGTCCACCAGCACGCCTGTGAAACGGTGAGAGCCATAAGCAGGCGCGTCCTGAGTCGGCGGCCGAGTTCACCGAAGCGGGTTTGCGGGGGCAAGGCCAGCAGCTGGTGCATCGCCGGCGCGATTCCCAACCCATTGAGCATCAGCACAAGCACGCACACAAGTTTGATGACGGTGACCGGGTTGCCCAGATCAGGGTCAATCAGAGCCCCCGAGATCAGGAGCAAGGCCAGTCCGCCCCAAATCAGGGGTTTCGCCGCAGCCTCGAGCTTTCCAGATTCGTGCATTTGTACTTTGCCCAGCAGCCACAGGAGCCCGAGCCAATCGACCACCAAGATGGTTCCGAAGGCCAGGACCAATGCGAGGATGTGGACGGCCAGCCCGATCCGGTGCAGCTCGGGTCCGCAATCAACCAGATGACCAACAAGCAGCGACGCCGTCCATCCAGTGATGCAGGCAAGTGCCAACAGCCCTCTAGTGACACTTCTGCGTCCGCTTCCCCGGACGGCGCCGGCATCAATTTGGGCCTCTGCCGCCCCCGGGATGGCGGGCTTGGACGATGCTGGAACCGGCAAGTGGGCAGGGGGCAGCAAGGACATGGTCGGGGGCCTCTCGAGGGGGAGCGTGAACCGAGGCAGGGAGCCCGGCCAGTTGGGATGCGAAATTAGGTGTACCTAAGGTGGAGATTACAACCCGCAAAACGAATTACGCAAAGTTTGCGTGCGCTAATTACTCCACCCAGTTTTCAAATGCAGACACGGTATCTGAATCGACAGGCACCACCGGTTGCCGCTGCCCTGGCGAAACTCGTCAAGACCCTGCCCGGGACCCTGTACTACGAACCCAAATGGGACGGCTACCGAACCTTCGCGTTCGTTTCCTCTGGCGGGGTCAGGCTGTTCTCCCGGCAGGGCAAGGAGTTCACGCGTGTGTTCCCGGACCTTGCGGCGGCAATGGAAGCGCAGGTGCCGCCGGGGCGGTGGAGGTGAGAATTGTGGAGGACAGGAGCCACCGTTCGGGGTCGTCTTTGGGCAGCTCGGGGTCGGGCCAGAATTCGTACAGGCCGGCGAAGCCCAGCAGCGACTCATCTGCCGAGTAGAGGTAGTTCGGGATCTTCTTCCCGTCCTCGGTCTTCTGCCATTCGTAGTCCCCCTCGGTCGGGACGATGGCCCTGCGCTTGACCGCAGCGGACCGGAACGAGGGCCTTTCCAAGATTGACTCACTCCGGGCGTTGATGAGCTTGGAGCCGATCTTGGCATCCTTTGCCCAGGACGGGATCAGGCCCCACCGGGCGATGAGCAGACGCCTGTCAAGAGTGCCTTCGTGCAAGGTCGAGGATTAGGCGCTGATTAGCCGACTGGGAAAAGCCCGATAAACCACAACGAGGCAAATGCGAACACCGCAAAGAAGGGGATCAGGCAGCCCAGTACCAACTTGGATGGATGCGCGACTTCGAAGGATTCTCCGGGGTTCTCCGGGTTGTAGGCCACTTCCAGCACTGACCCGGGAGCGGGCCGTTCGACAGCGGAGACCTCGGATTCGCCAGCGTAGAGGACACCCTGGGGACCGGTGAACTGATAGGTCGGCCAATAGCGGCGGTTTCTGCTCGTGTTGCCGACTCCGGATGTCCAGCCCTCCCGGCTGCCAGTAACGATCGCCTGAGCCTTTGGCCAGGAATCAATTCGGCGCTCCTGGGATTTCGTCTTTCGGACCGATTGGATGCAGGCGCCGGCGGCGGCCAGGACGAACACCGCCCAGATGATGTACAGCACGATTTTCACAGCGTCCCCCATGTTGAAGTCACCACTCTAGCGTGGCCACTCCGTCGTCTTTCGGAGCTGAACCGCGTGCGGGAAGTAGTCCAGGGTCATGAGCATGCGGGGATCAGGTGCTGAGGAACCACTCGTAGGCTTCGTCGTCCCCTGCGGTCCTCCGACGGCTGCTGCGACAGGAAACAGCTGCGATGCCCGCCGCGCTTAGCGGTTGAGGGGGACCATGCCCCACGCGGGGAGCGGCTTGGGGGCTGGGCTCCTGGATTGGGATATTGCCCGGGGCGGGGACCGGGCAATATCCCAGATCTCCCTAAATGTCTGCCCGGCCGGATGGACTTGGCCTGGGTGAGCCTCGCAACTTACGCAGCCGCATAGCCCGGTATTCCCGGCGGGACATCGACACCGCGTAGAAAGTGACGCCACCTCCCAGGGCAGTCAAGACCAGCGCGGCCCACATCGGACCTTGGCCCTGCGCCAGCGGAGCGAGCAGCAGCACTATCGAAAATATGCACAGTAGTGCAGCACCGGCCGCTACGATCCCCATCCCCCACCACGTACTGACCTGGGCTTGCCCTGCGCCTGGCGTAAAGCCGATTTCGTCTGCCGGGTAGCTGTGCAATTCGCCTGTGCAGGTGTTGCGCAGTACGCGCTTTTCCCCGGCTGCCACTGCCGCTTGATGCTCGGCATAGACGGCTTCATTGTGCCGCTTGCGGTCGGAAATCATGCTCGGTTTCTCCTTTCCTGTCGGTCTGGTCAATGGCATCACAACATGCCGGGATCAGCGGCAATCAGCGCTACCAGGGCCACTACGGGTAGGGCAACAACAACCGGGCCAGCTACCAAGATCCAACTGGTGGCCGTGTACCGACGATAGCCCCTGCCGCGCAACTTGGTTGCCCACAGGGAGCCGTAGACGATGCTGGCAATCAGGTACGGGAATGTCAGCAGGATCGTTCCCAATCCTAGCCAGATGGCGGCCTGTAGAACGCCCAGACCGCGCTCGCTATACATATCAGCCGATCCTAATGTCGCCGTACCAATAAGAAGCAGCAATAAGAGCACCAGAAGACCGGCACCGATCAGCAGGACAGTCCTGAACGTCGTAGCCCACGCAGGCAATGGCGGAGCCTGGACCGGCCCCGGCTGACTCGGAAAATAGCCCGAAGGGTAAAAGTTATGAGGGTGCACGGTGCTCTCTTCTTCGCAAATGGCCGTCGAAGCGTTAGACGGACTCGCCCAAGTATGACCTGCACTTGCTTTGAACACGACGCCAACTGGTCTTGGAGACCGGAGTGCTGAAGTATCCCACTTCCTTGTAAGTGGGACTGACCACGCAAAACAGTACAACCAGCCGGATGTCAGTTACAAAGCAATCTGCGCGGTTGTTCAAAGCCGTCTGCACAACGTGTCCGCTAGAGCATGGTTTTCAAGCGCCATTCTCAGGGACCAAAACGGCGTCGTCAGCACCTGCTTTTCTGTCCCTCAACGGGCGCACTCCCGCTACACTGCAACTCTCGTCGAGCGCCTCTTGCTACCACGCATGATCAGGCACTTAGGACCTAGTTGGACTGCCAACGGTGACGCTCAGTGCGGCTCGTAGCACCGGGGAGGAAGCGATGCAGACGAGAGCAGCTCGTTGATAGTCGCCCGCTGATCGAAATCCGAGAGCCCCAGCGATCTCGTTCCGCAGGCTGGTGTTCCGAATTGGCAGAAGCCGTACTAGGTCGTCGTATCGCCTGCCTTTGAGATGTGCCTGCAGCTCGCTGAGAATCTGTGCATACGGAGACGGGATACGGATCGTGATGTCATCACTCCCGACTGTTTCAGGCATGTGAGCAACCAATTTTCGTGCCACCGCGTCCTTTGCTAGCTTTGCAGCCAGCCTTTCCAAAGTGCCAGGACTACCAAGGGCTTTCAGTGCCCTCTGCTCAGCATCAGCCAATAGCTCATCGCTATCGCGCCCGAGGGTCATCGCCTGTTTTGTGGCAACGTCACGCAACACTTGGGTCTCAAAATAGAGATTCTCGATCTCACTGACTGGCAAGACATGCACTCCGCGGCTCACCAAGGACGCGCGTTCTTCGGCAGTCCGCCCATCTCCGTCCACCAATCCCACCGCGTTTACCCAATGATGGTCCTGGCTTTCGCGGAGTCCTGTTACTGAGCGGATGACGAGATCGCACCCCCCGCTCGGGACGAGGAACCACTCAGGAAAAAGCACGCGATAGAGTGCCAGGTCAAGGCTCGCGCTCTCGCCCTCGATGAAAAGAATACGGCGACGACCGCCAAGAATTGCTCGCCGCGCAGTTTCCGAAAGGCCGGCTGGGTCTGGAACTTCATGGATGTCCCATTGGTTGGCCTGTTCTCCTTGCCACTTCACGCCAAGGACACTGAACGTCGCACCTTGCTTGTCTGCGAGACCTGAAGCGAGATCAAGGTCGTGCGTCAGCACTACGAAAGCACAGTCCGGTCGTGCCGCGATTATCGCTTCGATGAGACCCGCTGAAATCGAGCGATGAAGATGCCGTTCTGGTTCATCAATGATGATCGTTGTGCCCGGTAGGGCAGTCAGGATGTCCGCTGCAAGGAATAGCGCACTTTTTTCGCCGTCTGACATGAGGTATATGGGATATTTTGCGCCCAGGTTTCGGTGCTGAGCAACAAAATTATCGGACTCGGTCACATCGATTTCAATATGCAATCCTGCACGTTCTAACACCGTGTTGAGCGTGTCGAGCAATCGATCACCGACGGCAGCGTCGACGTCGGTCCGATTTGCGCCGCCGTCGTACAGGGCAGCTACCCGCCGACTTTCATGATTAATACGCGCGATTAGGTCGAACAATGCGATGCTCGATCGTTGTGAATCGGTGCGATCGATATAGCGCGACTCTTCTGTCCGATCCCAGCGCGTCATTGTTGAGACGTACGTCTCACGGTCTGCGGAACTAATTGCCGGTCCTGCATGTTGGAACCAAAGTTTCCGCTGAGCCAATACCCGCTTCAAAGGGGCTGACGGCGCGTGCGTTGACATCCAGGCCGCTAGCGCAGACTTCCCCGATCCGTTCGCCCCAAGAATCGTCACCACCTCGCCGGCGCGCGCTTCAACACTTAAGAATTCGCCCGATACGACCGGGACATCCCACCGAGCCAAGGTTGTGGCAATCTCGACAGTTTCACTCATGCTCCGATCGTACGGGAGAAACTCTACGCGGAATCACCAAAGCAAAAGCATCGAGCCCAGGACGATCCCATATCTGTCGAGCGGGCTGTTAGTGCCCATTGATCTGATAACCGTAGCGGTTCGAGGGTCTTTCTTCCCCGGTACGCCCGCCCGCAAACTGCACGGTTAAGCCGCCGGGTTATTCGGGTTGGCAATTGCCAAACCTTTAGCAAGACGAGCTGCAATCATTCGGACGTGGTTCTCGGCCAGCGCAGCCATAGCATGGCCGACTCAACGGGATACACCTCGACTACGGCTGATCGGCGCTTCGTGGATAGTCCTTGGGACAGGAATAGCAATCTTTAGCCTTGTTACCGGTCGCTAGGCGTCTTGTCTTCAGGGTTCCCGGAATCGTCGCTACTTAGAACCAATGCCAGACGTCTCTCACAAGCGTCACTATCAGTATTGCGACAGCAGCAGGTGGAACCAGGTAGAACACCCAAGGCATCTTAGGTCCTCCAGGAGGGCGGAAGCGCTTTGCCATCAGGATCCCTTCCAACTGCAGAATGTAACGTCAAGGAAGGAATCAGGCTGAGGCAGCAGTCCTTCGCATATGGTTCTTCACGATACTCGTTGGCGTGGCAGATTCCCCTAGCGCCCGGTGAAGGATCCCCTTACGGAACAGCCAAACTGGACGCTATCGCGATACTCCCCGCTGGCTCAGCAACATTCCGCGCTCGTAGGGCACCTCGCCCTGCCACCCGCATGTGCAGGCTCCACGCCAGCTCATGATCTGATCGTCCGGAACTATCTCCTGATCCGGAGCAACAAAATCTCCCGCTACCTTGCACCGTCCGGTGATCCCGTGGACAAGCATTCCGTCTGCGGTTGAACCTGAAGCGAGGCGGCCACCGGGTGCGACCGCAGCGACCCATCCCTCATCTTGGTAGTCGTTGGAGGTCCAGCCTATAGCCCTACCAAGCGCCTTTGGGAATGGGGGTGGCCGCGGGGCCTAACTTGGAAGTTCAGCAAGTAGAGCCCACTCCGGGGCCGGAATTGTTCCAAACTCCGGCCAAGTGCCCGATACAAGGTAATGAAAGATTCGATCCGTTTCCTGGTACAGCCAGCGCTGCAAGGGAAGCATGACTGTGAAGCGGTCTTCGAAGAAGACCATGGGTGCGGGTTCTACCTGCCACAACACAGGCCATGGAACTTCGTTGAACGCCGGCTCAGGGGCAAAAGACACTTTGGTCCAGGGTTGCTGCCACATGTCATCCCCAGCGTCATCCGGCATTGGATGGAGTCTAGGAGGAACCACACCGCCGGGCAGGATCAACATCCCCACCGTGGACCTATGCTTGTCCAGATTGTCGAGCGCGGTTACCAGGGTGAGCACGTGGGACGTCGGATCGTCTGCGTGCCAAGGCTGAACGTCGGCTATGCGCTGTAGCAATGACGCCGGCATGGCCTCTAGGCCCTTCGTTTCATTTTTCCATTTGCCGCTGTCAGCCAAGACAGGAAAGTAGACCTGCCTTGGTTTTTCTGGGCCATCGCCTTCGAGGTGACACATTTCGAACGTCAGCAAATCCAGCGCAGCACGCAGGTTGTGGGTCGCGTCCCCGAATCGGCTGCTCCATTCCAAGAGCGGCACCTCCGGTTTCGCCGGCATGAACAGTTCGTAGGTGTAGGGCTCCCCTGGGACAGGCCGAGCCGGAGCCATGATGGGATTGTGTGCCGTCCACTCAGCTATCTCGTTTTCGAGCTCCTGAAAACGGTGGGCACCCCTGTACAGCTTCATTGCGGCCGGGCTGGAGTATTCCTTCGTGAAGTGTTCTACCACGAACCGAGTTTAGGGCAGGACCACCTCTCGTTCCGCTCAGCCGGGTCGACAACTTACGAAAGAGTAGGAGGACACACGCGGGTCGGTACGATCTCTGAAGCCCAGTTCATTACGGCCCACTGTCCTTCTCTCAGCTGCATGACGAGGCCGTATGCCTTGCTGGAGTCTGACTAAACCTTGAACCTCGCCGCGTCCATGCAATCAGCGTTGGCCCGTGTTCACGCTGATGCGAAGAATCCTGCAAGCTGCGGAATTTGATAACCGCCTTTCATGAGCTGAACGTACAAGGGCCTCTTCTCGACCAGGCTTTCCGGGTCCTCTTTGCCGCGCTATTGTTGGCGGTTCGGTCCCCTCTTACACTAAGCGCATGGCCGATTGCTGCCTCTTCCAATGAATCGCCACAGGCGGAAGGCAAAAGTATGTCAAATTATGATGCAGCAGACGCGCTCCCCATCGCTCCGGAGGCGCTACCGATCCCTGCAATAAACCTCGATGCGCCAAACGACAAAGCACTACCATTTACGAAAATTGGCCTCGGTCGACCGCTTTCATTGAAAATCCTCAGCATTTTTCCGGGAAGTGCATCTTGGCATCGCAAGGATAGCCTGGGAGCCGCCTTGATAACGTCCGCGGTGAAGAATCCGTCCCTTGATGGCGCAGCCGCTCTTGCCCTCAACTACTACTTCAAGGAGGCGATGCCTGGCAGGGCCCTGAAACCCACAGCATCTGGGGGAGGATCGGACGTCATCTACTACTCCCCGGGCATGATTCACGACTCGCTTGAGATCGAGATTCGTCAGTCTTTTGATAAATGGGATCCGTCGAAGCTAGGCGTATGGACGGACGCGATCGGCAAAGCGGCGAATCTACCCGTGTTCGCTGTATCACCGCACACTGCATCGGCTGGCGCAATCGTCTACGCAGCGGCAAATGCAATTAAGTTTGCCGCCCGCTTTTTCGACGGCTGGTTTGACAATGAGAAGGACTGGGTTTCCTCCTGGACCTTGCGCCTTTCGACGGGCGGACTGGTCCCCGCTACGGAATCCTTCGCCTTGTTCTACGGCAATGATGACCAAGAGAAGGTGCAGGGATCAGGCGGAGCTATCTTTACGAAGGAGTTTGCCGACCGCGATGAGCAGTACGTCGTCAATCAGGAAAGGGGCACTCTCTGTTACAGGGACAACGGCGAGCAGGTGCTGGAGGGAAGCCCATACGTCCTTGCTATTTTGGACGGCGCTGCAGATTCGCATCTCACCAAATGGACTGGCGCGGCGGTGACGGCAGTCCTCTACGAACGTTTCTTCGGGACTAATGATGAGGGACGCAGCCAAGACGTGGGTGGAATTCTGGAGGCCTACAACGACATTGTCATGGCCAGAGAGATCGCCGCTTTGGATGCGGATTTAGGGCAGCTCCCCGAAGCTGAGCGACGGGATTCGTCACTTCAAAAGAAGCGTGACGGGGCCGTCAAGAACATCCAAGACAAAACCATCAGGGACATGTTCAAGTAAGAGGGCACCAGTTGAGGATTAATGGACTTGAACTGAGCATGGTCCCTTGGAAGCTTTCGTTGAACCGGATGCGTCGCATCGGCTGCGGGAATACGCCGGATTCCATGAACGTTGGCGATCGCCGGAACGCGAGCTTGGTGCACCCATGGGCCGGCTTTGAAGCCGCCGGCAAGGCCCATCACCATTGCGTTGTCATCGATGCTGACGGTACTCGGCTCCTCCCGAAAAACTCCAAACGACGAACCGGCCCTGCTCGAAAAAATGTCACGAACAGGGATGACGGGGCGAAGTTATTCTCCGCCACGCGGGCGGTTGAAGCCAATAATGTCAGAGCCGACCAGCATCATGGACGTAGAACTCAGGAAGGGATGAAGCAGCATGACCGACAAAATAGATACCGACTGCCCTGAATGTGGCGGAATGGTGCGCTTCACGCTTGAGGACCTGGCTAAACAGCGAACTGTGCGTTGTTCCCGCGGACATCAAGTACAACTACGTGACCAGGGCGGCGGAGCCCGCCAGGCAGTCAAAGCTCTCAGTGACTTGGAGAAGGCCATCCAGCGGCTCGGCAGGTAACAGGTTCTAGGCTTAGGACTGTTGAGCTAGTTGCGATTCGAAAAGTGAGGCACTCGTCCCTAATCGTCAGTCCTTCATCGAGTTCAGCCTGTATCCGAGGATCCAAGCTGCCGGACTCAACGAACGGTTGTGCCAAAAGATGAAGGGGCCCCATGGGCTCATTCATCGCCTCTATCATCACAAAGCCATAGTGCCATGGCCCGAAGCGGAACCGGCCCATGGGCCAGGACGCCAACTAAGACCGTTGCTGCATGCCCGTAAGCCGATCCCCCTCCGGCCGCGTAGCGCGCGCATAGGCGTCCCCCGCGGGTTCAGGACTGCTGGATTCCCGTAAGATCCGCCCGCAAAAATGCCCTGTGGGGGTGCCCTAAACGCTACACAGTTTTCTGTCCCACTTCCTTGGAAGTGGAACATCCCGGAAGGACACTCTCCCGCCGTCCGATGGCCACAACCCCTCGTAATATTCCGTCCCGGATGTTATGCCGAAACTCATAGCACTGAAGTCCGTCACAGCTGCAACTTTCGGGACGGTGCGGGCAATCTGGGCCCACCGACAACACATACTCCCATGGATGCACTGGGCGCACCGAAAAGGTGCCTGCTTTCCTGGCCCACGCCGTTGGACAGGACCCCGGACACGAGCCAAGCCTTGCGGACGCGAGCCTGAACGGCGCAATGACGCCGTCGGCTGTCACCAAGCTGGCTAGATTCGCAGATGGAGCCGACGCTGCCGGGGGCAAACTCCGAATCACAAGAACCCAGAGGCTGCAGCCGATGCACAGGACGAGGAAAATACCAGCGGAGCCGGCATAGGCCCAACAGGTTGGCCGAGCAGGCCGAGTTTCTGGCATACAGTCCAGCCGCAAATAGCACCTCGCACGAATGGCGGTATCCCAGAACGTCCTGCAACGCAGCCCAGTTGCCCCCGAAAACCCGGTGATGCCCCGCGAATCGCCGGGTTGTCGCACGTCAGGGCCGCAGGGCCGAGGGAGCAACTGGGATGAAGCGCCGCCGGCTGGGCCACACAGTCACAATCCGTCAGCACCATTTGTATACCAAACCCCTTGACAGTGCTACCCGTCACACCTACCTTTGATTTTGGGATCCCAAAACGGGATCCCAAATGATCCACTACCGGCTGCGGCCCGGCCCCATCAACGGGCAGGTACCGCAACAGTTGCCGCCGGCACGGGTCAGGCTGCAGCGGTATCCCGCCCGGCTCATCCCCCCAAGCTTCAAAACCCAAAGACATTTCCATCCCGTCGACTCCTACTGAAGGAGAAGCTGTGTCTACCGAAAACACCCAACTGGCAACCCAGGACACCGACCCCCAACCCGGCAAGGACAGGGTGCAGCGACGCACCAACGTCCGCTGGAAGCTCTTCATCCTCTTGTTGGTCCTGGTAGCGGTCAATTACATCGACCGTGGCTCCATCTCTGTAGCCCTCCCCATCATCCAGAAAGAATTCAACCTCCCTCCCGAACTGGTAGGACTCCTGCTGTCGGCGTTCTTCTGGACCTACGCCCTCATGCAGATTCCTGTTGGCTGGCTAATCGACAAATTCGGCCCCCGCAAGGTGGTCACGGCCTCCTGCATTGGCTGGGGTGCTGCCACCGCGGCCTCCGGTTTCGCCGGCGGGTTCCTCAGCATGTTCATCGCTCGCCTGGGCATCGGCGTCACCGAAGCCGGCGTCATGCCCGCAGGTGGCAAGCTCAACGCCATCTGGATGCACAAGAAGGAACGTGGACGCGGTGCCACCATCCTCGATGCCGGAGCTCCCCTCGGCGCCGGCCTCGGCGGCATCCTCATCACCTGGCTGATTGCCTCCACGGGCAGCTGGCGGATGTCATTCATCATCGCCGGTGCCGCGACCGTCCTCATGGGCCTGGCCGTCTGGTGGTACATCCGTGACAACCCCCGCCAGCACAAGGGCGTCAACAATGCCGAGGCCGAGTACATCGAGTCCTCCCATGCCGAAGAAGATGCCGAAGCCGCCCGCGAAGGCGCACAGGGCAAGCGCGCCCTCCTCCCCTACCTGAAATTCCGTTCCTTCTGGGCCATGTGCTTCGGCTGGCTCGGCTTCAACGGTGTCTTCTACGGCCTGCTCACCTGGGGCCCGCTCTACCTGGCGCAGGCCAAGGGCTTCGACCTGAAGACCATCGGCTGGTCCACCTTCGTGATCTTCGGCGCCGGGTTCGTCGGCGAAATCCTCGGCGGTGCCATCGCTGACAAATGGCGGGCCTCCGGCGCCTCGGCCAACAAGGTCATGCGCACCCTGCTTGGCATCTCGAGCCTGGTGGTTGTGGGCGGCCTCGTCGGCGTTACGATCGTCCCGGACCCGATCACCGCCGTCGTCCTTCTCTCCGCCGTCCTGTTCTTCCTCCGCTGGGTCGGCCTCTTCTGGTCCATCCCGTCCATCCTGGGTGGCCGCACCAACGCCGGCGTCCTGGGCGGAGCGATGAACTTCAGCGGGAACATTGCCGGGTTCGTCACCCCCATTGTGGTAGGCCTGATTGTCGGGGCCACCGGCTCCTACACCTGGGCGCTGCTGTACTTTGTTGGATCCGCAGTGATCATGGGCATCTCCGTCCTGGCACTGGATTACAACAAGCGACTCCCGGTCTGACTCGCACTCGCCGGGCCGGCCGGAGGGTCCTGAACCACCCAACGGCCGGACACCCGCCGGGCCGGGCGCACGCCTTTACATCACGGAATTGGAGCTGACATGCTGACCGCAGAAGACACGAACACCACGGACCGCCCCCTCCGGGAATCCGTGCGTGACACGCTCCGTACCCGGATTTTCGAAGGCCACTACGCGCCCGGCACCCGGCTGGTGGAGCGGGACCTCGCCGCCGAGTTCAACGTCTCCCGCCTCCCCATCCGGGAAGCCCTCCGCATGCTCCGACAGGAAGGACTCATCCGGGACCGTTCCGGTCGAGGCACCGAGGTGAGCGGCCTGAGCCCCAAGGACGTTGAGGACCTCTTCGACGTCCGGCAATCGCTCGAGGTCCTCGCCTGCCGCCTGGCCGCCAAACGCGCCACCAAAGCAGACCTCCAACACCTTGGCGGGCTCCTGGACCAGGCCGAGAACTTCCTCGCCAAAGGGTCCATCCTGGAAGCCCACCGCGCCAACAGCGAATTCCACGATGCCATCACCCGCATCGCCAACAACGACTTTCTCCGCTCCGCGCTCGAACCCCTCCAAGGACGCATGCACTGGCTGTTCCGCCACGTCAGCGACCTCCCGGAACTGATCCGGGAACACCGCGAACTCTACGAAGCCATCGCCAGCGGCGACGACGAGCGCGCAGCCGCCCAATCGGCGTCGCACGTTGGCAAGTACCGCGATCAGTTCCCGGACGACTACAGCGCCACGGAACCCCAACCCAGAAATACACGGAAGAAACCATGAAACTCCTGGTCATCAACCCCAACATCAGCGACGACGTCACCGCACTCATCGAGGCCGAGGCGCTCCGCTCCGCGAGCGCGGACACCGAGCTGATCGTCCGCACGGCCGGGCACGGCGTCGAGTACATCGAGACGCGCTTCGAATCGCTCATCGCCGCGGGTGCGGTTGCGGAGCTGATCGCGGAATACGCTTCCGTTCCCGAAGCAGCGCACGACGACGGCACTCGCGCCGGGCGCGACGGCGGCAGCACCGCCGTGGACGGCGTCCTCGTGGCAGCATTCGGCGATCCGGGCATGCCGGCCCTGAAGGAGCTCGTGGACGTGCCCGTCATCGGGATCACCGAGGCCGCACTCTGTGCAGCGGCATTGCAGGGGCAGCGCTTCTCGATTATCGCGATCTCGGACCGCATCCAGGCCTGGTACCGCGACTGCGTGGAGCGGTTCGGCTTCGGCGGGCGGCTCGCTTCCATCCGTTCCATCAACCAATCCCTCAACTCCATCGGCTCCGTCCAGGCCGACTTCAAGGAAACCCTCCTGGCACTCAGCCGGCAGGCCGTCGCGGAGGACGGCGCCGACGTCGTAATCCTGGCAGGTGCGCCCCTCGCCGGGCTCGCCCGCGAGCTTGAAGGCCAGATCCCGGTGCCCGTCGTGGATGGAATCTCCGCCGGTGTTCGCATGGCAGAGGCCGTGGTCGCGTTGAAATCCGGGGCGCATCGCGGCGGATCGTTCGCCGCCCCGCCTGTGAAAGCACGCCGCGGACTCTCCGAAAACCTCGACGCCGCCCTGGCTGCCGCCCAATTGGCGCAGCTCTCGCCCACGGCCTAAGACTCTTCAGAAAAGGAGGACGATGATGTCCCAACTCCCAGACCTCGTGATCGCCAACGGCACGGTGGTGAACAGCTTCGGGCGGCAGGCCGCCCATGTAATCGTCGACGGCGGCAAAGTCACCTCGCTGCTGGACGCCGCGGAGCCCGTACCCGCCGCAACCCGGACCGTGGACGCCCAAGGCATGCTGGTGATTCCCGGCGGCGTGGACGGCCACTGCCACGTGGCCCAGGTGACCGGCCGTTTCCGTACCCTGGACGACTACGCCACCACCTCAACGGCGGCGCTGTGGGGCGGGACCACCACCATCATCGACTTCGGCATTCCCCGCGACGCGCAGGAAACCCCACTCGATGCCGTCCTCAACAAGAAGCGACTGGCCGCTGAGTCCCGCTGCGATGTTGCCTTGCACGGCTCCGTCATCAGCTGGGACGAGACCGTGCCGTGGCAGCTGGAACAGCTTGCTGCCGAAGGTGTCCGCTCCGTGAAGATGTACACCACCAACCGCGGTTCCACCATGGCCGACGGGGACACCATCCTCAAGGTCATGCGCGAGATGGTCCGGCTCGACGGCCTCACCTACATCCATGCGGAGCACGATGCCATCATCACCGACTGCACCGAAGAGCACGCCTCGGACGGCCGCATCGGCATCGAGCACCTGCACCGCACCCGGCCCGAGCTCGCCGAGGAGGTCTCCGTCAAGGAAACCCTCGCGATGGCCGAGTACACCGGAGCACCCGTGTACTTCGTGCACCAATCCACCCCCGGGGCCGTGGACCTGGTCACCGAGGCACGCTCGCGCGGGATGGAAGCGTACTCCGAAACGTGCCCGCACTACCTCACCTTGGATGAGACTGTCTACGGATCAACGTTCCCCGAGTGGTACGCGTGCTGTCCGCCGATGCGGAGCGCCGAAACCGTGGCTGCCTTGAAAGAACGCCTCGCAGACGGGGCCATCCACACCGTGTCCTCGGACCACTCCTGCTACGACCTTTCACAGAAGCGCGAACGCACTGACGACGTCCGCTTCATGCCGCACGGGCTTCCCGGCGTGGAGACCCGCATGCCCGTCACGTTCACGGCCCTGGTGACCGAGGCCGGGGGTTCCGTGGAGGACTTCGTGGAGGTATTCTCCGCCGGTCCTGCGCGCATCAACGCCCTGCCGTTCAAGGGTGTGGTGGCGGAAGGTTTCGACGCCGACCTCGTGGTCTTCGATCCCGCCGCCCAACGCGACGTCGACGGCGGTGCGCTGCACATGGGGACTGACTTCTCGCCTTTTGAGGGGAAGACGCTCAACGGTTGGCCCGCCGTCGTGGTTTCTGCCGGCCGCGTGGTCCTCGATACCGCAGGTTTCCACGATCCCGGGGCCGTAGGCCGCTTCGTGGCCCGCAACGGTTTTACGGAGCACCGTTCCCTGTCCACACCCGTTTCTGTCTAGGAGTTTTTGATGCCTTCCCTTGACCGCCCAACCCGCATCGGCATGATCGTGCCGTCCTCCAACACGTGCCTCGAGCCGCAGACGTACCGGATCCTCGGCGACCGGCGCGATGTCACCATCCATTCCACCCGCATCCCAGTGACCCGGATCGCGCTGGACGATTCCTCGGACAAGCAGTTTGATGCGTCAGTGATGCGTGCAGCCGCCGAACTCCTGGCCACCGCGAACGTCGACGTCATTGCCTGGAACGGGACCTCGGGATCCTGGCTCGGTTCTGCCCACGACCATGCCATTGTCCGGGAGATCACCGAAGCCACCGGCATTCCCGCCACAACATCAACGCTGGCTTACCTCTCCGCGTTCGAGGCGTTCGGGACCGAGCGGATCGGGCTGTTCACGCCCTACACATCGGATGTGAACGAGGCCGTGATTGCTTCGTACGCCCGGGAGGGGATCAAGACGATCGACCACCGGCACCTGGACCTCAGCGACAACGAGTCCTTCGCCCGCGTGACGGACCAGGAGATGCTGCCGGGTTCGCTGGAGCTGGCCGAGGCCCACCCCGACGCCTTGGTGTACCTGTGCACCAACCTGTACGGCGCGAACATCACGGCGGAGGTGGAGGCCCGCACCGGAGTACCCGTTCTCGATTCCGTGGCGGTCACCCTCTGGCACGCCCTGAAGCTGGCCGGGGCTCCGCCGTTGGAGCCGAAGTGGGGCCGGCTGCTGGGGTAGCCTCGCCGGACCGGGACGCCTGCGGTCAGTCCTTATCGATTTGGTCGAGAAGCTTGCCCAAGGCGTCCCGGATATCGTCATAGTCGTTCTGCCCGGCCCGGCTTTCTGCGGAGATGACGCCGCAGCGGTGGATCTTCTGGAAGTCGCCGATCGGGAACTTGTAGTGGCCCTTTTGGTCGTCCGGGTGCTCGTCGTCGACGCCGAGGTACCACTTGCCGTACTCCGCGAAATCGTGTTTTTCCAGGAACGCGTTCTCCTCCTTGGTGGAGGGGGCGTGCTCGCTCCAGTCATCGCGCTCGTCTCTGACGGTCTTGCCACTTCGGATCAGTTCCTTGGCGTGGTCGAAGGCTTTCTTGTTGAGTTTCACTGTCATGGTGGGCTCCTTTTGCAGTTTCTACAGCGCCTTCACCGCGCCCAGCACCTTGGTCAGCGAATCCTTGGCGTCGCCGAACAGCAGGGTGGTCTGCGGCTCATAGAGCAGGTCGTTCTCGATGCCAGCGAAGCCTGGGCGCATGGAGCGTTTGAGGAAAACTACTTGCCGGGCGTCGGCGACCTCCAGGATCGGCATCCCATAAATGGGCGAGCCTGACGTTGTCTTGGCGGCAGGGTTCACCACATCGTTGGCGCCCACCACCAACGCAACATCGGCGGTCTTGAATTCGGAGTTGATGTCCCCCATTTCCTTCAAGGACTCATAGGGCACATTGGCTTCGGCCAGCAGGACATTCATGTGCCCGGGCATGCGTCCGGCCACGGGGTGGATGGCGAAATCCACTTCGGTTCCCCGGGATTCCAGCGCCAAGGCAAGCTCCGCCGCCGTGTGCTGACCTTGGGCCACGGCCAGGCCGTACCCGGGCACGATGATCACCCTTTGCGCGTAGCCCAGGAGCACGGCGACGTCTTCCGCGCTGGACGAGCGGACCGGCCGCTCGCTCACGGTGGTGGACCCCGCCGTCGAACCTCCCTTGAAAGCCCCGAACATGATCCCGGCGACGCTGCGGCCCATCGCCGCGGCCATAGCCCGGGTGAGGATGGTGCCCGAGGCGCCCACCAACGTACCGGCCACAACCAGCAGCACATTGCCGAGGACCAGGCCCGAGGCTGCCACAGCCAGACCCGTGAAGGCGTTCAGGAGCGAAATCACGATCGGCACATCGGCGCCACCGACGGGCAGCACCAGCAGGACACCGGCCACGAGACCCAAGAACAGGAGAACCAAGGCCCACCCCGGAGAGCCGCCCACGATCACCACGATGCCGGCAGCAACAGCGGCCAGCAACACGAAAGCCATCAGCACAGGAAGACCAGGAAACGTCACCGGCCGCGTGGTCATGAGGCCTTGCAGCTTGGCAAACGTCACGGCTGAACCTGCGAACGACACCGCACCGACCAACAACGTGAAGACGATCGCCACGCGCACCCAAGCGTCCTCGGTGTGCGGCAGTTCCAACAAGGCCACCAACGCAGCAGCGCCACCGCCCACTCCGTTGAACAGCGCCACGAGTTGCGGCATCTGAGTCATCTGAACGCGTCGGGCGACAGGCGCGGCAACCCCTGCCCCCACTGCGATCGCCCCGAGGATCCACGGAATGTTGTCGAGTTTTACCGACACAAACACCGTGACCACGGCCAGCAAGGCCCCGAACGCGCCAACGAGGTTGCCCCGCCGCGCCGTCTTCGGGGAGCTCAGGCCCTTCAGCGCGAGGATGAAACATGCCGCCGCAGCGAGGTATAGCAGGGCGGTCCAGGTCGGGTTGAGGAGCGTCATTTCCGACGCTCCCCTACGGCCTTTCCGCCGTCAGCGGCGGGGTTAATGTCCGACGGCGGCCGCTGCCTTCCGCGGAACATCTCCAGCATGCGGTCGGTCACCACGAAGCCGCCAACCAAGTTGGCGGTGGCGAGGACCACAGCCAACAAAGCGACCACGAGGACCCACGGTTCCGAGGCTTGCCCGGCAACGATGATGGCCCCTACCAGGATGATCCCGTGGATGGCGTTGGCCCCGGACATCAAGGGCGTATGCAGGGTGCTGGACACTTTGGAGACCACTTCGAATCCCACGAAGACCGCCAGCACGGTGATCGTCAGCAGGCTCATGCCATCCATCAATGCGCTCCTTCTGATCCGTGGGCAGCGGACTCAGCGGCCGTCTCCCCGGCGAGCGCCGCGAGAGCCTCCGCTGTGGGCGCGTGCCGAATGACGCCGTCGTGGGTTAAACAGGTTCCCGCCACCACTTCGTCGTCGAAATCGGGGGTGACCACGCCTTCCTCGGTCATGAGCGCAATGAGGTTGGCGACGTTCTTCGCGTAGAGGCGGGATGCGTCGGCGGGCATGGCGGACGCGGGGTCCTTGAGGCCCACCAGGGTGATGGTGCCCTGGCCGTCGGCGGTGGGGATATGGAGGTCCTGCCCGGGGATCACTCCCTCAACGTTGCCGCCCGATTCAGCCGCGAGGTCCACCACCACGGACCCGGCGCGCATACCCTGGACCATCTCACGGCTCACCAGCAGCGGCGCCCGTCTCCCGGGGACAGCGGCGGTGGTGATGAGCACGTCGGCCTGGGCCACATGCGGGGTCAGGAGAGCCCGCTGCAGGGCACCCCTGTCTGCGCTGAGTTCGCGCGCGTACCCGCCGGATGCTTCGGCGGTTTCGAGGTCGAGTTTGATGAAGGTTCCGCCCATGGAAGCGACCTCATCGGCCGATGCCGGCCGGATATCGTTGGCGGATACCCGGGCGCCGAGACGTTTGGCTGTGCCGATGGCCTGCAGACCCGCGACGCCGGCGCCGAGCACCAGCACCCTGGCGGGCGGGACGGTTCCGGCTGCCGTCATGTAGAGCGGGAAGAACCGGGGCAAACGCATTGCTGCTTCCAACACGCAGCGGTAGCCGGCAACGAGGGCCTGCGAGGTGAGGGCGTCCATGGATTGGGCCCGCGAAATGCGGGGAACCAGTTCCAGGGCGAACGCGGTGACGCCGCCGGCGGCGAGCGCGCGGACGGTGGGCAACTCCGACGACGGCGACCCCAGCCCCACGGTGACGGCAGCCCGGCGGAGGGCTCCCGCCGTCGTCGGATCCATGGGACGCACGTGGCAGTAGACGTCGAGTTCCGCGAGGTTCAGGGAAGGTACGACGGCGGCCCCGGCCGTTTGGTAGTCGGCGTCGCTGTGGCCGGAGGCGGCTCCGGCACCTGACTCGATCTCCACCTCAAGTCCCAGCCCCGTCAGCTGTTTGACTGTTTCCGGTGTGGCTGCCACCCGTCGCTCACCGTCGAGCGTCTCGCGTGCGATGCCTGCTTTCACCCGCACCCCTTCTTTCGACCGTGGTTGCCACGAGTTTATGCACGCAGGCGGGGCGGCGGTAGGGATGGGCAGGTTTGAAAATGTTCGAATTCTGGAATTCGCACGCCGGCGGCTGGAATATTGGTCGCAGGTGCCCTGAACGTATCCGGAACGTCTCGGAAGCTACCACCCCTGGACCCCCAACGGGATACTCAACGAGGAGACCTTCCATGTCCTTTTCCCTGAATCGCCGCCAACTGCTCCAGACCGGCGGAGTCGCCGGATTGGCCGCCGCCTTCGCTTCGATGTCTGGAGGAACCGCGAACGCTGCTCCTGCGAACAGCCCAGGTCCGCAGATCACCGACCTGGGACCCGCCGTCGTGCAGTTCTCGCTGATGAGTTCGCTGCTGGTGGGCGACACAGTGTACATCGGCTCGCGCAACCTGAACCCTGTTCGCATCATCGGCTTCCATCTCCCCACGGGACGTGTGACGTCCCGGACCGATCTCGGCTCGGGCTACAGCATCCAGGCGCTGGCGGCCGACCCGAGCGGCCGGTACTTGTACGCCGGGGTGCTGCGCGACGGCGTCGATGGCAAACCGAACATCTACCGCTGGGACCTGAGCACGCCTTCTTCCCCGGCCGTAGGGGTCGGCGAAACCGGCGATCGCGATATCCGCGCGCTTGCAGTTGCACCCGATGGCAAGGTGTACGCGGCCGGCGGGGGCGTCACCACCACGGCGCCGTCCCTGTGGGAATACGATCCCGCGACGAACGCCACCACCAGCTGGGGTGTGCCCGATCCCGGAGCCACCATCGCGCAGGCCGTCGCTGCCACGGCGAACTACGTGTACTTCGGCACCGGAAGCACCCTGGGTGGGGGCAACGGTTCCAGCCCGGGTCGGTTGTTCGCGTTCGATCGGACCACCAGGGCCTTCACGAACATCCTCCCGTCCGAGCTCGCGACCGGCGTTTCCGTCACCTCGCTCAGCGTGCTCGATGGGCAACTTGGCGTCGGTGTGAAGGGACCGGGGAAGTCGGCGCTGATCAATCTCGCGGACCACTCGAAGTACACCATCATCGCCAAGACAGGCGTCATGTTCCGGCAATCGGGGAACCAGGTGTTCTTCGTCAAGGAACCCGGTGTCTGGTCCTACAACATGACCACCAAGAAGATCACGCAGATCCTCACGGAGGACGTCGGCGCGATGTGGGGCCTGGATGTCTATCTGGGCAGGGCGTTGACCGTCTCCTCCTATGACGTCATCGAGATTGACCCCGTGGCCAAGACCGCCGTGAAGCACGACCTCACTGAGGCGGGGGCACCCGGCGGACCACAACTATGCATGGGCCTGGCTGCGGGGGCCGGAGACGTTTATGTGGGCGGGACGGGAGTTATCGCCCGGCACCAGCTGGCCTCGTCCAATGTGCAGTACCTCCGGGCAACCGGCGAGGCGAAGGACGCCGTGGTGGTGGGCGGCGTGCTGTTCACGGGACAGTACAACTCCCGGGGGATCCTCGCGTACGATCCCACCACCGGCCAACTCCCCTACCAAGTGGCTGCCCTCCCCGCCGGCCAGAACCGGCCCTTGGATGTCTGTTGGGACGCCGTCAACGGGCTGGTTATTGCCGGAGCCCAGAACGACACCGGGGGCGGCGGCTGCTTCGCCGCCTACAACCCGGCCACCACACAGGTGATTACCAAAGTGAACCCGATCGATTCCCTGCAAATGGTCCGTGCAGTGGCCACCCGCGAAGGAATCGCCTACCTCGGCGGAGACAACATCTACTCCACCGGACCACGCAGCACCGTGGTTGCCTGGGACCCCGTGGCCAACCAGGAACTGTGGCGCATCGATCCTGGGCAGAGCACGGGCATCGCCGCCCTGGCGATCCAGGGAAAGTATTTGTACGGCATGTCCCGGCGGGCGGCGGGGCTCTTTGTGATCGACCTCGAAACGCGCCAGGTTGTCCACCGCGGCGACCTCAGCAGCGTGTGCACCGACTTCGGGGCGTTGCAAGTCAGCCGGGGCATCGTCTACGGCGTCTCCGACACCACCGTTTTCCGCATCGACCCCAAGACCTTCGCTGTATCCGTGGTGGTAGCCGGCATCAACGGCGGTTGGTACAGCGGCCCGCACATCACCGCCGACGAGGACGGCCTCCTGTACACGTTGCAAGGGCCCAACCTGGTCCGGATCGATGATCAGCAGGCGATGCAAGGCATGCGGAAGAACGCAAAGAACTAGAAGGAGCATCCATGGCAGAAGTCATCATTGTCCGCGACCAGGACGAGGCAGGAGGCATCGCGGCCTCGCTCATCGTCGGGCACCTCGAAAGCAAGCCTGATGCGGTGCTGGGGCTGGCCACTGGCTCAACTCCACTGTCTACTTACGCCGCCCTGGCCTCGGCTGTACGGGAACAAGGCCTGGATGTTTCCCAGGTCCGGGGCTTCGCACTTGATGAATACCTCGGAGTCCCGCCGGGCCACCCGCAAAGCTACCGTTCCGTCATCACTTCCGAAGTCGTTGTGCCGCTGGGACTCACGCCTTCTTTGGTAATGACACCGCGTGGTACGGGTCCGGACCTGGAGCAGGCCGGGGACGAGTACGAATACGCGATCCTCGCTGCAGGCGGCATCGATATCCAGATCCTCGGTATCGGCACCAACGGACACATTGCGTTCAATGAGCCGGGTTCCTCGCTGGGTTCCAACACGCGCCTCAAGGCCTTGGCGGCCCAGACCCGTGCCGACAATGCGCGGTTCTTCGACTCCGTTTCGGACGTGCCGACGCACTGCATCACTCAGGGCTTGGGCACCATCCAGCGTGCCCGGCACCTGATTCTGTTGGCCTTCGGCGCTGCCAAGGCGCCCGCTGTCGCCGCTGCATTGGAGGGCCCTGTGTCCGCATCCGTTCCGGGGTCCATCGTCCAGCTCCATCCGCGGGCCACCGTGATCGTTGACGAGGAAGCAGCATCCCTGCTTGAGCACGCCGAGTACCACCGGCTGGCCCGCGCCGGAGTGGGCGCGTTGCGGTAGCTTAGGCGCAGAAGCGGTTCCAGCAGAACGGACCGCCTACAAGGGGGCAAAGAATGGGGCAAACAAGCACGTCACGTTGGAAGTCTTTCTGGGAAAAGGGCGGATGGTGGCGGGCTGTGTTGCTCGCTGCCGTGTACTTCGTCCTCTACAACCTGTGTTCGCTGGCGTTCGGTCCGCTGCTGGCTGGAATTCCGGACCGGAACAGTGCAGCGTTCATTCTTGTTGTCTACGCACTGCCGATCCTTGTGGGCTGCGGTCTGCTGGTGCTCTTCGGCTGGTCCGTTGCTTGGCTTAAGGAGCTCTTTGCCCGCCAACCCATCCGGGGCAAAGGCTGGATGTGGATCGCCGTTATTGCGGTCCTGGCGTTCAACATCCTTCGCTTCGCCACCATCGACTACGACTCCGTGGGCTTCGATGTCGTGGCGACGTGGCTTCTGGCCGGTCTCTTCGTCGGCTTCGCGGAAGAAACGCTGACACGTGGCTTCGTCGTCAACCTCCTGCGGAAGGCCCGGTACCGGGAAATCGTGGTGGCCGTTGTCTCGGCAGCGGTCTTCGCGGGATTGCACGCCGGCAACCTGCTCTCGGGCCAGTCACTGTTCGCCACACTCGTCCAGTTGCTCTACACCTTCGCGTTCGGCATCTGCATGTACCTGGCCTTGCGGCTGTCGGGCAGCTTGATTGTGCCCATCCTGCTGCACGCCAGCACCGACCCCAGCATCTTCCTGCAAAGCGCGCATGCCGCCTCCGGTCCGCTGGCAGCGATCGCAGGCTTGGGCAACATCGTGGTGATCGTCGTGGGGCTGGGATCGTTGTTCTTCATCCGGGGGCGGGTGGCGGCCACGGCGTTCGACGCCGCCTTGCAGACCCAGCGCTGACGAAGCACCCGACGACGACTGAATCGCCGAGTGGGGGTTCGTCTGCGGAGTAGACTCACAAGGACTCACAAGACTCACAAGGACTCACAGGATTTGAGATGATGAACCCCTTCCGTCCGACGGCCGGCGCCACTCCTCCCGAGCTCATTGGCCGCGAGGGGACCCTCGATGAATTCGAGTATGGCCTGCAGATCGGCTCTGGAGCACCCGGATTGCTGACCATCATCACTGGCGCCCGAGGCATCGGCAAGACCGCGCTGCTCAGCGCAGCCCAGGATAAAGCCGTCCAGCAAGGGTGGGTGGTTATTCCCGAGACTGCCACACCAGGGTTCCTGGGACGGATCGGCGAAACCATGCGGGTCCACCTGGATGAACTCGGCAACGGCCCAACCGGCCGCAGAATCACCGCCCTGGGAATGGCAGGGTTCACCGTGACCACACAACTGCCACCGGAGCGCCAGGTTGACTGGAGGCGGCTGGGAAACCAGCTGTTGAACATCCTCGCCGAGAAAAAGACCGGGCTGCTCTTCACCGTTGACGAAATCCACGCCGCAGACCGTATAGAACTGTCCCAGCTCGCCGCCGACGTCCAGCACTTCATCCGCGACGGCCTTCCGATAGGGCTGATCTTCGCTGGACTGCCGGCCGCAGTCTCGGATCTGCTCAACGAAGGAGTCGCGACGTTCCTGCGCCGGGCAGAACGCATTGACCTCCACGCCGCGACCATCATGGCGGTCGAACGCTCATACGCCAGCACCTTCCGCGACGCAGGAATCAGCATCAGCAATGACTTGGTCAGGCACGCAGCGAAGGCCACCGGAGGGTACCCGTTCCTGATTCAACTCATCGGGTACCAGCTGTGGCGACAGGCCGAAATCAACAACATGGCACTGGAACAGACCAACGTCGACCAGGCGATCATTGCCGCCGCCCGCCGCCACGAGACGACAGTCATCGAAGCCGCGCTCTCCAGCACCTCAGAGAAAGACAAAGCCTTCCTCCGCGCCATGGCCCAAGACGACGGCCCCGTCGTCTCCGGCGACATCGCGAAACGGCTCAACGCCAAGACCAACGTCGTGGCCAACTACCGGAACCGGCTCATTGCAGCCGGACTCATCGAAGCCCCGGCTTATGGCAAAGTCGATTTCGCCATCCCGGGTCTGCGTGAGTACCTCCGCAAAACGAGCGACCGGTAACGCCGTTCGCTTCGGTGAACGCTGGAGCTAAGACGCCAGAGAAGCATCAGTCATAAGAGTGACCTCCGCGAGGGCAGCCTGAACGGGGATTATTCCGCTTCCCCGGCCCCCGACGATTCCCTGACGATCAAGGCCGGCGCCAGGTTCACCCGCCGCAGTGCCGATGACAGTGAACTCCCCTGCTTGCCGGCCAGGCGTTCCATGCACATAGTGACAGCAGCATGGCCAACGTCCCTCTTGGGCGGTGCGATGGAGGTCAGGGGAACGGGCGCGAGCTCTGCCACTTCGTCGTCGTAGGCCACGATCGCGAAGTCCTGTGGAACGTCCATCCCGGATTCCTCGGCGATATGGATGAGCGTGATCGCTTCCTCGTCCGGCAGCACCAGCGCGGCTGTGGTGCTTGTCCGCCGGCAGTCCTCCAGGAACTGCGTCATCTCGGCTTGGTTGTTACTCAGGCCCGGTCCAAGCCGTTCGTATTCGAGGATGGGCGCATCGCTTTCCAATCCCAACTGCGCCACCATCCGGGAATGGCTCTCCCGAAGCCAAGGTGCAGTGGCACTCTTTGCGATGGCCAGTCCGATCCTGCGATGCCCCTGCGCCGCCAAGTGTTCAATCGCCAGTTCGGCACCGTAGCCGTGATCCGACATGACAGATTCGAACGCCCGGCTGGACCGTTCAACCAGGACCACCGGAATCTTCAACCCCGCCAAGAGCTCGAACGTTGGCGAACCTGGATCCAGCGGCCCCGCGGTGGCAAGCAGGATCCCGTCCACCGAGTTGGCCACCATCCGTTGGAGTTGTCGGTGCTCGTCCTCGACGGAGTAATTGCTGACGCCAAGGATGAGCCGGGCGTTCAGGGCCCGGGCCGCAGCCTCCGCACCACGGATGACCTCCGGAAAGTAGTAGCCAGTGGTGGGGACGATCAAACCGAGCGTCGCCAAGGGTTGGCGGGGACGCCGGTATTCAGCGTCGCCGGGCCGCTCGGAGGTGTTCCGGACGGCCCCGCCATGGACCCGGCGCAGCAGGCCCTGGGCGGCCAACTGCGTCAGGTCCCGGCGGATGGTCATGGTGGAAAGGCCGGTTTTCGCGGCGAAATCGTTCACGGTCAGCGTGCCGCGCAACTCCAGTTCACGCAGGATCTTCTCGTGGCGTTCCCCGCTGAGCATGCCGCCCCTTCCGGAATCCCAATGTTCAAATAAGCATAAATGAGCGAATGACAACCACCGTTGTGGGGTCCGTTGTGCGCGCTAAGACCTGGCGTAAGCACGCAGAGCGGGCCCCGCAACGCCTACTTCCGCGGGTGGTCGTCGATCCGCACCAGGTTCCGGCCCCGCATCGTGTAAAGGTAACCGTCCTCGTCGTTGTTGATGTGGGACCCGCTGTACCAACCGCCGTCGATATCCGCTACGACCGTTGCCATCGCGAAAGTCTTGGGATCAAAGCGGAAGACGTGCGTATTGGAGACGCCGTAAACCACGCCACGGTTGGTCACCAGCGCGGCGAAGCCGTAGCTGACGGCGCTGATGTCCGAGCGATGCACCACGGTGCGCTTCGGAACGTCGATGACGAACAACCCGCCCTTGCGGGTCACTCCGTACAAGTACTTACCCTGCACAGCGAGCGCTGAAAGGCCCGAACCCGCACCGGCATCCAGCCGCCACAGTTCCTTGCCGGCAACGGGGTCGAAGGCCACCACCGTCCCAAGGCCGTCGAGTCCCGGGTTGCCACCGCCCAGATAGGCCACTCCCTCGCGCGAGGCGACGGCACGGAGCAGCTGGACCTTGTCGATCGGGTTGACGAAGAAGCCCTTCTTGCCGGTCCGGGGGTCGTAGGTCCAGAACGAGCCGCCGCCTTCCGTGTCGGCCTGCGCTGCCACGAGGACCAGCTTGTTGGCCTCGTCCCAGCAGACATCCAGCGGCCGGTTCTGTTCCTTGGGGAACTCGGCCGCCTGTGAAATCGGCTTGCCGCTGCGCGGATCGTAGCTCCAGATGCCTTGGCCGCTGTATTGGCCCGTGAACAGGACTCCATCCACCACCACGGCGTCCTTCGCTTCACCCGGGGCGGTCAGGTTGGTCACTTGCCCGGTCCGGAGGGAGCGACGGGAAATGACGCCGTTGCCGCCCACATAGACAAAGCCCGCACCGGCGGCGATACCCATGACCGTCTGCGGATCGGACGGCGCACCTGCCTCGCCAAGGTCCGTTGTCTTCGTGGCACCGCTGGCTGCGTCGATCTCAGCCACAAAGCCGTATCCCGAGGTCACCAGCAGCTTGCCGTCGCGCGCGTCGACGCCCCATATCTCGCCCAATGACGGGCCCTGGTAGGGCACTGAGGAAAGGGCATTTGAGGCGGCATTGTAGGCCAGGACGCCTGTCTCGTTCGCAAAGTACACCTTGTCACCCATAGCAACGAAGTTCTTGGCGGTCTTGCCTTGGGACGTCGCCACAACATACGACGCCGGATCGGTGACACTCAGTGCCGCGACCTTTGAGTTCTCTACGGCCCCGGCGGAACTGACAACCACCTTGTCACCCACAATGCCCAGGTCCCGGATGCTCGGATCCGCCAGCATCTCCTTGGGCGTGATGTTGGTGAACTTCCTGGCGGCATGGTCGTAGGCGAAAAGGCAGGCCCGGCTGGCTCCGCCACCACCATTGAGGGTGCTGCCCGCGCCGAAGAAGATGGTGGCGTCCGTAGCCGCAACCGCACGGGCCAGGGTGGCTCCCGGGTCCGGAATGCCCAGGCTGACGATCTTGTCCGTGGCGGGGTCGTACTCCCAGAGCGCCGGAGCGGTGGGACTTCCGCCGCCCACCGCGTAGACGCGTCCGTTCGGGGCAACGCTGATGTCCCTGACATCCCGGTCTCCGATGTAGCCGAGGGCCTTCGCCGCTGTGCCGGGCGTCGACAAGTCCCAGCGGAACAGGTTGGGCTTGGTTCCGGCGTCCTTCTGCAGCACGCCGGCGTACAAGTACCGGCCCGAGGCATCGGCGGCGAGGGTCTGGATGGAATGCCCGTTGCTGAGTTCGGTCTGGCCGGTGACCTTGCCGCTGGGCACGTGGAACGCGATGATCCGCACGGGATCCAGGTTCCGCGAGCCGATGTACAGCGTGTCACCTACCAGAAGCCCGCTCATGAGCGAGAACTGTACGACGGCGGGACCCAGGTCCAGTATCTCCGTCGCCTTTCCGCCCGGCTCGTCTTGTGTAGCGGCCGACGCCGGCTGGCCGGCTGCGAGGCCAAGGACGGCGGCGAGCGACGCTGCTCCGCCGGCCTGTAGGACGAGCCGCCTGCTGATGTTGGTTGTCTCCATGGAGATCCCCGTTTCGTGGATGGTTTGGGTTGGGAACGTGTCCGAAAGTTCTAGCAGCCCAAAATAAACATCGTCCAGCAATTCTGTTCGTTCAAACAGAAGATTCTCGGAAGCTGTGTCGCATCTGCCATGCCAAAGCTCACCAATAGCCCCCACAGACAGTGTTTGAAAATGTTTGAAATGTTGATGATGTTCGAAATGGCGGGTTTCATGGATTCACTGACATGTGGCCCCAACCACAGACCTCCCCCTCGCATCGCAAGTTTCAAAGGAGAACACCATGAAGCGTCGCCAACTCTTCGCAGGAGTGGCCGGCCTTGCCGCCAGCACCCTCCTGCTCGCCGCGTGCGGCACGGGCCCCAACCCCGCGTCCGCTCCCACGCCTGCCGAGGACCCCAGCGGTTCCATTACCTTCTGGTCCTCGCTGGCCGGCATGGACAAGGTGGCCGCGGCCTTCAATGCCAGCCAGGACAAGATCAAGGTCACCTTCGAGACCATCCCGAACGGAGCCAACGGCGGCTACGCCAAGCTGTCCACCGCGATCACGGCGGGCAATGGCCCGGACGTCTCCACCATCGAATACCCCCAGTTGCCGCAGTTCGTCAGCAACGGGCAGGTAGTTCCCCTGGACGGGCTGATCAACAAGTCCTCCACCGTGGACAAACTCACGGATGAAACCAAGGCCCTGGTCCAGTTCGGTGACAAGACCTTCGGGCTGCCGTACGACGCAGCCCCCATGATCATGTGGTACCGCAAGGACATGCTGGCAAAGGCCGGCGTCGAGGTTCCCAAGACCTGGGACGAATTCGAAGAAGCGGGCAAGAAGCTCCAGGCCGCACAGCCCGGCGCCTACCTGGCCAGCTTCAACCCGAATGAAGTGGCCGCGAGCGCAGGCCTCGCCTGGCAGGCCGGCGCCAAGTGGTTCGGCACCGAGGGCGACAGCTGGAAGGTCGGCATCAACGACGAGGCAACCAAGAAGGTGGCCGCGTACTGGCAGAAGCTGATTGACCAGAAGATCGTGAAGGTCAGCCAGGCGTACAGCGACGAGTGGAGCCTGGACCTCGCCAATGGCACGGTCGTGGGCGTTATTGGTGCCAACTGGAGCGCAACCGGCATCCAGAAGCGCACGGAAGCCAACGGCCAGAAGGGCCAGTGGATCGCCGCGGAGCTCCCCAACTGGGGCTCAGAGGCCGGAGCGTTCTACGGCGGTTCGAGCTTCAACGTGACCAAGAGCAGCAAGAACCCTGCCGCTGCAGCGAAGTTCGTCGAGTTCCTCACCACCAACCCGGATGCCATCAAGGCCCGCGGCAACACCGGCTCGGCCTTCCTTGCCTTCCCCGGACTGACTCCCGTGGCGCAGCAGGCCTACGACGCCAGCTACTTCGGGAACGACATCTACGAAGTCTTCAACAAGGCCTACGGCACCATCACCCCGGGCTGGCAGTGGGGACCCAACTGGGATTCCACCAATACCGCCCTCAAGGATGCCTACGGCAAATTGACCACTGGCGGCACCATCCGTGAAGCCGTGGATACCGCCCAGCAAGCAACCGTCGCCGGGTTGAAGCAATCCGGCTTGTCCGTCACCGAGTAGCCACACCGGCCCGGGGTTCCTGCGCTGGAACCCCGGGCAGCGAGGAGAATCCCATGGCCACCTTGGCCCCCACCACCACACGCCGCCGAGGCCGCGCACTGGCCGGAACCGGCGGCGCCACTGCCGCCCTCTTCCTGGTCCCGTTCTTTGCAGTCTTTGCACTCGCCATGATCGCGCCTGTGATCTACTCGCTGATGCTGAGCTTCCACGCCCAGCAGAAGTCGGGGCTCGGTTTCAGCGAACCCAAGACCGTCTTTGTTGGACTGGAGAACTATCTGCAGGTCTTCCAGTCCGGGACCTTCCTCGAGGGCATGGGCCGGCTCGCCCTGTACTGCCTCATCTACATCCCCTGCATGGTAGGCGGCGCAGTGGTGTTCTCCCTGCTCCTGGATGCCACCGTCGCCAAGGCACGCAAGCTGTTCCAACTCCTGGTGTTCCTCCCCCACGCGGTTCCGGGCGTCATCGCTGCGCTCATCTGGGCCTACCTGTACACGCCGGGCATCAGCCCGCTGGTCCAGGTGCTCCAGGGCGGCGGCATCCAGTTCAACTTCCTCGACGCCCACTTGGTGCTGCCCTCCATCGTCAACATCTCGGTATGGGAGTGGACGGGCTACAACGTGATCATCCTGTTCACGGCGCTGCAGGCCGTGCCCCGGGAAATCCTGGAAGCTGCCCGCGTTGACGGCGCCGGGGAGATCCGGACCGCGTTCAGCATCAAGTTCCCGCTGATCCTGCCTGCCCTGAGCGTGATCATGCTCTTCACCATCATTGGCTCGCTGCAGCTGTTCACGGAGCCGTCCATCATCTCCAAGGCCACCGCATCCGTCACCAGCACGTGGGTACCCAACCTGTGGGCCTACGACGCCGCCTTCATCCGGCACAACCTCAACCAGGCCGCTGCCGCCTCCATCATCATTGCCGCCCTCGCCGCGATACTTTCCCTTCTCGTCACCCGCCTGAGCTCGAGGATGAACAAGTCATGAGTACCACCACTATCTCCAGGCCTCGCCAACGGAACGGTGCCACCCCGCCCGCTCCGCGCCGCGGCAGCAGCACCAAACGCACGACGGCGGCCGGCGGCTTAGCGAGCAAGCTCACCGTCAACGGCCTGCTCATCCTCGGTTCCGCCTACATGGTGGTCCCGGTGCTGTGGCTGGTCTTCGCGTCCACCAAGAATGCGGCGGATCTCTATGGAACCAGCGCCTACGCCTTCGGGGATTTTTCCCTGTTCCACAACATCGCAGCGGTGGCCCGGCAGGACAACGGCATGTTCTTCCGGTGGCTGGCCAACTCGGTCCTGTACGCGGGCGTCGGGGCCGTCTTTGGCGGGCTCATTTCGGTGATGGCCGGCTACGCGTTCGACAAGTTCCAGTTCCGCGGCAAGGACTCCCTGTTCGGCTTCGTGCTGGTGGGCGTCCTGATTCCGAACACGGCTACCGTCCTGCCGATGTACCTGCTGGCCTCGGTCTTTGGAATCACCAACACTGTCTGGGCCATCCTCATCCCCGTCCTCTGCAACCCGTTCGGCGTGTACCTGGCACGCGTCTACTCCGCGTCCTATGTGCCGGGCGAGACCTTGGAAGCAGCCCGCATGGACGGCGCCGGACCCATCCGGAGCTTCTTCTCGCTCGGACTGCCGATGATGATGCCCGGCTACATCACCATCGCCCTCTTCCAATTCGTCGGCGTCTGGAACAACTTCATGCTCCCGCTCGTCATGCTCCAGGACCAGCAGCTGCTTCCCGTCAGCGTCGGCATCTCCATCTGGCAGGGCTACTCCGTGCCGCAGCCCGAATTCACGCCCATGGTCATCACCGGCTCGCTGCTGTCCATCCTCCCGCTGCTCGTGGCCTTCATCATGCTGCAGCGCTTCTGGAAGTCCGGCCTCACCGCAGGGAGCGTCAAATGAACCACACACCGCTGAATGTCGCGTTGGCCATGGGACCCGGCGTTGCGCCGCGGATCTTTCCGCCGCACATGCTGGCCCGGCTGGCTCCCGAACTCCTGCTGCTCAGCCACGAGCCAATGGAAGGATTCGCAAGCAGGAGCTCACGGGACACCCTCGCCCGGACGGACATCCTCATCACCGGCTGGAACTGCGCCACCATTGATGAAGCCGTCCTCCAAGGGTCACCCCGCCTCAAATACATCCTTCACGCCGGCGGCACTGTCAAACACCACGTGACCGACGCCTGCTGGGAGCGCGGCATCCAGGTCAGCACCGCTGCCGAGGTCAACGCCATCCCCGTGGCCGAGTACACCGTGGCCATGATCCTGCTCGCCAACAAGCGCATCCTCCAGGTGGCACGGAAGCTGCACACCGAGAAGACGGCGGTGGAACCGGACCAGGTTTTTCCGGACATGGGCAATTACGGCAAGCGTGTGGGCATCATCGGCGCCTCGAAGATCGGCCGCCACGTGATCCGCTTGCTGGCCCCGTACGACCTCGATGTGGTTGTCTCCGACCCCTATCTGGACGATGCCGCGGCGGCCGCGCTCGGCGTCGAACGCGTCAGCCTGGACGAACTCGTGGCGAGTTCCGACGTCGTAAGCCTCCACGCGCCGTCGTTACCATCCACGGAGAACCTCATCCATGCCGGGCTGGTGACGAAACTGAAGAACGGTGCCACGTTCATCAACACGTCCCGGGGTGAGCTCGTGGACCAGGATGCGCTCCTGGCCCGCATCCACCAAGGCGACCTCTACGCCGTCCTGGACGTGACCACGCCGTGGGTACTGCCGCCCGAATCCGCCTTCTACACGCACCCCAACGTCCTGCTCACCCCGCATCTGGCCGGTTCGCTGGGCACGGAGCTGGAGCGAATGGCGGCGAGCACCATCGAGGAAGCGCTCCGCGTGGCCCGCGGAAAACCGCTCCTGCATGCCCTGCACGCTAAGGATCTCGCGATCACGGCCTAACGCCGGCGGGCAAGCAACTGGTCCGGCGCAGGTGCTTTGGGGGCTGCGCCGGACCGGCATCTCAACTAGGGTCGAACGTGAGCTGGGGGCAACCAGCCTCCGCACGTCGACGCGCCGGTCCAGGCCGTGCCGTCGGGAAGGAATGCCGCCATGGACACATTCAAGATCGGCTATTTCGTCGGAAGCCTCTCAAGTACCTCCATCAACCGGACCCTCTCCAAGGCGCTCATCAGCGTTGCGCCACCCGAACTCGAGTTCCATGAGATCGAAATCAAGGACCTCCCGCTGTACAGCTCCGATTACGACGCCGACTTTCCGCCTGCGGGCAAGGCCCTGAAGGACGCGATCGCGGCGTCCGACGGCATCCTGTTCGTCTCGCCCGAATACAACCGCTCCATCCCGGGCGCCCTCAAGAACGCCATCGACTGGGGTTCGCGGCCGTGGGGCACCAACTCGTTCGCCCGTAAGCCCACCGGAATCATCGGAGCTTCGCCGGGCGGCATCGGCACCGCGGTGATGCAGTCGTCCATGCGCAGCGTCCTGAGCTTCCTGGACGCACCGCAGCTGAACGCACCGGAGGCATACATCCGCTTTGTCGCGGACGCGTACGACGACGATGGTTCCGTTAAGGACGAAGGTACCGCCGGGCTTTTGCGCCACTACATGGCGGAATACAGCGCCTTCGTGCAGCGTGTCCTTGCCGCCAACGCGCCTGGCCACATCGGGGACCAGGAACCGGATTCCGCGAAGCTGACGCGGTAGGCCGTCCATTGGTGCCGCGTGCCGGGTTCTCCGTGGCCCGCACGCGGCACCTCGTTTTGCGTTCCAGCAGGGGTTAGTGGGCCAAGCGCCCAAGCGCACTGCGCTCAAGGTTCTCCAGGAGGTCCCGGGGATTGTCGTAGATCTCCGCGGCACCCGCCTCACGCAGTTCACCCTCGCTGATGCCACCGGACGTCAACGCGATCGCGGGAACGCCAATGCTGGAAGCAGCCTTCACATCCCAGACGGCGTCGCCCACGAACACCACGTCCTCGGGTTTCAGCCCCAGCTTCTCCAGGCAGGCCAGCAGAATGTCCGGCTCGGGCTTGCTTTCCTTGGCATCATTGGAGCTGGTCCAGGCGTCAATGGAGGCATCGGCATCGAGCAGCCGCCGGCTCACATCGAGGTCCCGTTGTTGCGCCGAGGAGGCCAGCCCAACAGCCAACCCTGCCTCCGAGCATGCGGCGAGCAGGTCCCGGGCCCCGTCAAACGCTCGGAGTGCAGGCCAAAACGTCGAAAACACGGCGCTGTGGCCGGACTTCAGCTCCTCCAGCAGGTCATCCGTTACATCGGGGACCAACGCCTTCACCAGCTTGTCGCCACCCATGCCCACACAGCGGTGGATATGTGAAACCTGCACGTCGATGCTTTCGCGCCGGAAGGCCTGCCACCAGGCAAACGCATGGAAGTAGCTTGAATCGATAAGCGTCCCGTCCACATCGAACAGCACACCCCGCTTCTTCGCCCCAGCCATGACTACTTCACCTCTGCCGGTTCCGGAGCGGGCCCCGCGAGCGCCCGGTCCATCATGAATTCTTCCGATTCCAACAGGGCGTAGCGCTGTGCTGAACCCTGGCGCAGCAAGCCTGTTCCCGCGACTTCGCGGAGACCCTCAACCGCCTGCACAGCCTCATCCACCGACGCGTAGCGCCTGGACAGCCCTATGAGGACATCCTCGCCGTCCACCATCAGCACGCGGTAGCCCCCATCGGGAGCATCAACCAATTCCAAATGTCCAGCCATCCCAACCTCCTCGTTCCTGACAGCCCAAGTGTTTAGTAAGACTACTTATCATATCGTGAAACCAGTGCCAGGGACGGCAACAGCCGCCGCCCCGACATATTGCGTAACGCCGGAAATACGCGTCTGCAACTGACTGTTGGACTGACTATGACAACAATCGGAATCATCGGTGCAGGACACATTGGCAGCCAGGTTGCACGCAAGGCCGTGGAACTTGGATACGACGTCGTGATCAGCAATTCACGGGGTCCCGAAACCTTGGCGGAGCTCGTCGCCGACCTTGGGCCGCGCGCCCGGGCCGCGACGGCGGCCGAAGCGGCAGCGGCAGGCGATTTCGCCGTCGTCACCGTCCCCCTCAAGGCCTACCAGGACATCCCTGTGGAGCCGCTGGAAGGCAAGATCGTCATCGACACCAACAACTACTACTGGGAACGCGACGGCCGCATCCCCGAACTGGACAAGGGCGAGGCCACCACCTCCGGGCTGCTCCAAAAGCATCTCCCCACGTCCAAGGTGGCCAAGGGCTTCAACCACATCGGCGCTGCGGACATCACCACCGACGGAACGCCTGCAGGCACGGAGAACCGTCGGGCCCTCGCCACCGCCAGCGACTTCCCGGAAGCCGCGGAACTCGTCACCAAGCTCTACGACGAATTCGGCTTCGACACCGTCAACGTCGGGCCCCTCGAAGACAGCTGGCGCGTCGAGCGCGACCGTCCCGCCTACGTGGTCCGGCAGAACGCCGTCGAGCTTCGCGACAACCTCGCCAAGGCGACTCGCACCATTTGAGAACAGCGCACGACGGCGGGCAGGCGGCTTACGCTTGCCCGCCGTCGCGGTTGCGCAAGGCCAAGCATCACTTATCTTAGCGAGCAATTTCCGTAAGCAGCGCCTTTGCATGGTTACTCTCGCCGCATGGAAAACACACACTTTGACGCCGTCATCATTGGCGGCGGCCACAACGGATTGACCGCAGCCGCCTACCTCGCACGCGCCGGAAAGAGCGTGGCCGTGCTGGAGCGCGATGACCACTTTGGCGGGGCGGCAATCTCTGCCGCCGCGTTCAAGGGCGTGGAGGCACGCCTCTCGCGTTATTCATACCTGGTGAGCCTGTTTCCCCAACGGATCATGCGCGAACTCGGCCTGGACATCGGGCTCGCACGTCGGAGGTATTCCTCCTACACACCCAACCCGGACAACACGGAAACAGGCCTGCTGATCGACGGCGGCGACCCCCGCGCCAGCCGCGAATCCTTCGCACGCGTAGGCGCCGAGGCCGATTTCGACGCCTTGGAAGGCTTTTATGCAGACACCGAAAAACTGGCAAAGGCGCTGTTCCCCACTGTCTGCGATCCACTTCCCACGCGGTCGGAAGCCCGCGAACTCGTCGGCGATGACCAGCTGTGGAGCGACTTCATCGAGAACCCGCTGGGCAACATCATCGCCAGCCGGCTTTCCGACGACCTGGTGCGCGGCCTCGTCGCGACGGATGGGCTGATCGGTACCTTCACCTCCCTGGACGATCCCTCGCTGGATGCCAACCGATGCTTCCTCTATCACGTGATCGGCAACGGGACCGGGGACTGGGACATCCCCTTGGGCGGCATGGGCACCGTGACGCGGGAACTGGAACGGGCCGCCCGCGACGCCGGTGCGGTTTTGGTCCCCGAGGCTGAGGTGACAGCCATTTCCGACGACGGCAGCGTCACGTTCCAGCGCGGCGGCGCCGAGGAGGTCTTCGTCGGCCAACGGATCCTGGCCAACGTCTCGCCTTGGGTGCTGCAGGGCCTTCTGCCGGCGGGTGTTGCCGGAACAACCGAACGCCCGGAAGGTGCCCAGGTCAAGGTCAACCTGCTCCTGCGCCGGCTTCCCAAACTGCGCGATACGTCTGTGTCGCCCGAAGCCGCGTTCGGCGGAACCTTCCACATCAACGAAACCTACGGGCAGCTCGAAGAGGCCTACCGGACGGCCGAAAACGGCGGCATCCCGTCCCCGTTGCCGTGCGAGATCTACTGCCACTCCCTGACCGATCCGAGCATCCTGTCCGACGAACTGGTGGCAGCCGGCGCGCAGACGCTCACGGTATTCGGCCTGCACACTCCGGACCGGCTGGTCACCGAGGAGAACAACGATCGCGTCAGGGCGGAACTCCAGGCCGCGGTGCTGGCGTCGCTCAATTCCGTCCTCGCCGAACCGATCGAAGATTTGCTGCTGAGCGACGCCGACGGCAAACCCTGCGTTGAAGCCAAAACCACGCTGGACCTGGAGCGGGCCTTGAACATGACCGGCGGCAACATCTTCCACGCCAAGCTCCAATGGCCGTTCCTGGAAGATGACGAACCCCGGACCACCGCCGCTGAGCGGTGGGGCGTTGCAACAGGCCTCGAGAAAGTCTTCCTGTGCGGCGCGGGTGCCAGGCGTGGCGGCGGTGTCAGCGGGCTCGGCGGGCACAACGCGGCCATGGCTGTCCTGGAGGATTTGGGAAACCGGCAGTAAAACCGTGACACGAATCGGGTCCGGCGCCTACATGATGGGTGGCTGCCTCCCCAGACCATGCGCGTGGGCTTTCCCGGGGAGGCAGCCATCCACATGAGAACGCCAACTCCGAGGAGTCACCATGTCCACCAAGATTTCCAAATGGCCAGCCGGAACGCCTATGTGGGTGGACCTGTCCGTTGACGACGTTGAGACGGCCAAGGCGTTCTACACCCGGCTGTTCGGGTGGGACTACCTCACGGGCGAAGGCGACTCCGGCGGGTACCTCCTTGCCCACCTCGGCGGCCATGCCGTTGCCGGGCTCGGCCCCAAGCTGGATCCCGCCAACCCCACGGCGTGGACCACCTACCTGGCCTCCGACGACGTCGATGCAACCGCCGCGCAAATCAAGGCATCCGGCGGGCAACTCCTGGTTCCGCCCTTCGACGTCATGGATTCGGGCCGCATGGCCGTCGCCGCGGACAGCGTGGGGGCTGCCTTCGGGGCGTGGCAGGCCGGAAACCACATTGGCGCCGAACGCTTCAACGAGCACGGCTCCTTGTGCTGGAACGAACTCCACACCCACCACTACGCATCCGCCCGCGCGTTCTACGCCGAGGTGTTCGGTTTCAGCTACCACGACGTCGATGGCGAAGACATGGTCTACTCCACGTGCCTGCGATCCACGGACGGACGCGAAGTGGCCGGCATGCACTACGACACCGAACTCCCCGAGGGCATGCCGGACTACTGGCTGACTTGGTTTGCCAGCGACGACGTGGCCGCCACTGCCTGCCAGGCCGAGCAACTCGGCGCTACACTCCTGATGCCGGTTTCCTCGACTCCGTTCGGCCGCATGACCATCATCGAAGGCCTGCAGGGAGAGGCCTTCGGGGTCATCGCCGTGGCTCCGGCCAACGACTGACCGCAACCGGCCGGACATCAGCCTGACCGCTGGCGGCGAGCACCGCCGTCGAGCGTGCCGCCCGGGCGCTATGCGACAGCTGGGTCCATCGCGCCGGCGATAACCTCGTGGGCGTGCGCCGCGGCCAGCGGTGCAGCCAGCCGGTGCACTGCCTGGAACGTCCGTCGAACGGCAGGGCCGTGCCAGTCCGCCGGCAGGTAGTCGGCCGGCAGGTTCGGGTCCTTATAAGGGAACCTGCGCCACATGGTGAGCATCGGAATGTAGTACCTGAAGGCATCCCGCCGCAATTCTTCCGTCGACCCGGCCCCTTCGGACTCCGCACCGAGCCTGTCCGTCCACTGCTGCTCGGCATTCCCGTAAAGTTCAAGGAACTCGGTGAACTGCTCGTCGAGTTCCTTGAGGTCCCACCACTCGGAAATCTTGGGCCGCATGGGACCGTCGAAAACGTAGTCGCTGCGGAAGAGATCCACGAACTCGATCAGCCCGCTCGCCGTCAGCCGTTCCCTGGCTTGGTCCAGCTTGTGGGCGGGCGCAATCCACACACCCGAGGCAACCGAGCCGAACCCCAGTCCTGACAGCGCCGAACGCAACTGGTGCCGTCGGTTCCGCATGGATTCGGGCACGGAGAACACCGCGAGGACCCACGTCTCCACGGGTTCCGGCTGCTCGGGCGCGAAGATCCGCCGATCGCCTTCCCGGAAAACGTCACTGACCGACTCGGCGATCTTGTACTTGGCGATTCCGGCCTCGCGCACGCTCTTCAGCACGCCCTTGGCCTTGAGCCTCGAGACGGAAGAACGTACGCCCGGCGCGTCGTATCCCAGCGTTCCCAGCATCGAAATCAGTGCCGAAACCGGCAATGCGTCACCGGCATTGCGGCCGTAGAGACCGAAAATCGTGACGAGCAGCTGCTGGTGGCGCACCGGGGGTGCCGGGACGGCGAACATCGTGAGGGTCCTCATTTCCGCGCCCGGTTCAGGCGCCAGTCATGTTCATCATAGGGCGGGGAGCCTCCCGTTCCCTGAAGAGCACGACGGCGGCCGGCAGCTTGCGCTGGCCGCGGAGAGTTAGCCGACCGACTGGGTTTCAGGCTGTGAATGCAGCGTCCAGGACGACCAGTCCAGCGGGTGCACGGACGGGCGGCCCAGGAGGTAGCCCTGGGCTGCGGCCACGTGGAGTTCCGTGGCTTCCCGGAGTTCCGCGTCCGTCTCGATGCCCTGTGCCACCACAGCTGCCCCGAGTTCCCTGGCGAGTTCAACCACAGCCCGGGCACGGATCCTTTGGCCGTGGGAACTGTCGATGCCTTCGATCAGGTGGCGGTCCAGCTTGATGATGTCCGGGCGCAGTTCCTCGATCTTGTCCATGGAGACATAGCCCGCGCCCGAAGCGCTGACGGCCAACCGCATGCCCCGTCGGCGCAACGGCCCCAGGCCGCTCTCATCTGCAACCCCATCGGCCGATTCCAGGCTCCCGGTGAGTTCGATGACGATCCTCGACGGAGAAAGGTGCGCTTCTTCCAGCAATGCCCGGACCCGGGGATCCTTGGATGTTTGAGGGGTGAGGTTGAAGGCCACGAACATGTCCTGGGGCATCTCCTCGGCAGCAGCCAGGGAGCAGTGAAGTGCAGCGATCTCCAACTCGGTTCCGAGGCCCGCCTCGGACGCTTCGCGGAACCATACGTCTGCCGCGGCACCGTCCTGCTCAACAAAGCGGATCAAGGCCTCGACTCCGATGACATCGCCCTCGGGCAGTTCATGGATGGGCTGGAAGGCGGTCAGCAGAAGCTTGTCCCGCAGCACGGACTGGATGCGCTTGCGGACTTCGCTGTTGACCGGAACTGTCACGGTGTGCGGGGCCTCTGCCGATTCCCGGTTGAGGCTCATGGATTCCTGGTGACCTGCCGATTCGTCGGGCACCACCACGCCGTTGCGCGTCTCAATCAAGTGTTCAAGCAGGGCAGCTTTGGGATCCCCGGGATGCTCCACCAAGCGTTCCTGCAGGTTCCGCCTGGCCCACTCACTGCGGGGATCGGACTCGCTGAGGATGTCCTTGATGATTTCCAATACCTGTTGCCGCACCCGTGCGTCGTTCACAGGTGGGAGCGGTGGGGCTTGGACACCGTCGTTGGCAGACGGTTCCATGGCTCCACCGAAGGGAAAAGAGAGCCCACTTCTAGACATCGACCTGTTCCTTCAATGTGAACTTGTGCCGGCTGCGCCCAGTACACAACCAGCTACGCCCCGTACCGCTGGTCCTCCCAGGGACGGCCCGGAACGGAGCAGCCCAGTCGAGCATCCGCGCAACCAAGCTTGTGACGAATCCTACAAGAGAATCCCTCTCACAAAGAACAACTTCAGCCGCGTCAAGCCGCAAAATCCCCACACCGTCACCATGGACCCTCTCCCACGAAACACCCCCTTCCCGCCAACGCTCGCTCACCAAACACCCCCTTCCCGCCAACGCTCGCTCACCAAACACCCCCTTCCCGCCAACGCTCGCTCACTCGCCCGCCGGTCCGGCCGTGGGAGTGAGAGAGCGTTGGGTTTTAGGGGGTGTTTGGTGAGAGAGCGTCGGGGGTGAGGGCTTGGACGAAGTGCTTGGGCCACGGCTGCGCCGTAAGGGACCCCGGCGGCACGTGCGCCGTGGTGACCGTCCCGTGGGCTGCCACGACGGCGGTTGACGGGTTCCCGCCGTCGTGAGCACCGCCGTCGTGAGCGTCAACGGAGTGTGGTCCGCTGGGAGCCTCCAGCGGCTGGCCGCGGACCTCGAACGCCAGGGTCAGGGAGGTCCTTCCCAGCTTCTCCACCTTTACCGAAGCCGTGACGCGCTGGCCGAACCAGAGCTTGGCTTTGTAATTGACCACTTGCTGCACGCGTGGTGCGCTCGGGAAGTAGTCAGGCAGCTCGAGGATGCGGAACAGTTCGGCTTCGGCGGCCTCCACCCAACGGAGGATGGCCGAGTTGTGCTGGTGACCGGAGGCGTCAGTGTCCACCCATTCCACCGTGCGCTCGACGCTCGCCTCCGGCCATTCCATGCTTCTCCTAGCGGACGCCGACGGCGGCGTCCTGGTCGTCGGGGTCCACTGCGGCTGCGGGCACCTCGGGTTGCGGTTTCGGAATGAGTGCGACGGCGGCAGCGGCGAGTACGGCGATACCGGCGAAGATGGCGAAGTTGGCCTCGAAAGGAAGCTTCGAGCCGGCAATCCAGCCACCGATCAAGGGACCGGAAATGGCACCCAGTCGTGCGAAGCTGAGGGCCCACCCCGTCGCCGTGCCGCGGACCTTCGCTGGATAGTAGTCGGCGATGTAGCCCGTCAGGACAAGCGACGTGGAGATGGAACCAACCCCGGCGAAAGCCACGAACAGCAGGTTGACCACCATGGTGTTGGGGAAGACCAGGAGCATGATGCCCAGGCCACCGAGGATGTAGAACACCACCAGGATGAGCTTCTTGCCGTACTTGTCCGCCGCGCGGCCAAGGAGCAGGCCGCCGATGGCCGAGGCGAGGCTAAAGACAAGGAGGAAGGTCAGCGAGGAGCCGAGGTCGTAGCCGGCCTTCTTCATGATGCTGGGCAGCCAGGTGTTCAGGCCGTAAACCAGGAGCAGGCCGCAGAACAGGGAGATCCAGAAAAACACGGTGGAGCGCAGGTACTGCAGGGAGAACATGGTGGTGATGGTCTTCCACCATGGTTCCACCGGGCCACCGGCCGCAGGCTTCGCAACCACCACTGGCTGGTAATCGCTGATGTTCAGTTTCGCCGCGAGGGCCTTCGCTTCTGAACCGCGGCCCTTGGACTCCAAGTACTCCAGCGACTCCGGCAGGAACTTCCAGATCACAGGCAGGAGCACCACAGGGGCAGCGCCGATCGCAATCACCGCGCGCCAACCACCCAGCGGCAGGACGAACAAGGCTGCAAGCGCCGCCGCCACTATACCGAGTGAGTAGCCGGAATACATGAGCCCGTAGTTATATGAGCGCTTGTTCGGGGCGGAGTATTCGATGGTCAGCGCTGCCGCCACCGGAATCACACCACCCATGCCCAGCCCGCCGATCAGCCGGAACAGGCCAAACAGCTCGGGCGTCGGCGCCCAAGCAGCGCCGGCCTGCGTCAGGGTAAAGATGATCATGGACGCCAACAGCATCTTCTTGCGTCCCACGAGGTCGCTCAGGGTGCCAATGAAGAGCGCACCGATAAGCATGCCAATCAAGGCATATGAGCCCAAACCGCCCAGTGCCAGCGGCGACAAGTTCCATTCCTTGTACTCGGCGAGTGCCGGGAGCACGGCTCCCAGCACGCCGACGTCGTAGCCTTCGGCGAGGATCGCCAGCCAACAGCAGAGAAGCACCACGCCGGTGGTGCGCTTGGGCACATTCCAGGTGTTGACGGAGACGGCGGCCATGGCTACTTCACCAAAACCGATGCGGCGGCCGATGCGGGTGTCCAGCGAAGGTGCGTGGTTGCCTCTACGGCATCCGGTTCCTTGAGCAGGGACAAGCGCGGGCGGACGGCATCGGTGCGTGAGCTCGGCGGCTTGCGGCGGCCGGCACGGAACTGCGGGATCCACTGCGCGCCCGGACCGTGGTATTCCTGTTCCGCGGCCGCGTGGAGGGTCCACTGGGGATCGTAGAGGTGCGTGCGGCCGAGGGCGATGAGGTCTGCGCGGCCGGCGAGGAGGATCGAGTTCACGTCGTCGTAGCTGGAGATGGCGCCGACGGCGATCACTGCCACGCCTGCCGGAGCGGCGACTTCCTGGCGGATGCGGTCGGCGAACGGGGTCTGGTAGCTGCGCCCGAAGGCCGGCTTCTCTTCCTTGGCCACTTGGCCAGTGGAGATATCCAGTCCGGCTGCGCCGTGTTCCACGAAGGCCTTCGCGATCTGGACGGAGTCATCGGAGGTGTTGCCGCCGTCGATCCAGTCCGTTGCGGAGATGCGCACCGTCACCGGCTTGCTGGAAGGCCAAGCCGCGCGGACGGCGTCGAACACTTCCAACGGGAACCGCAGCCGGTTCTCCAGGCTGCCACCGTATTCGTCGGTGCGTTGGTTGGAAACGGGCGAGAGGAAGGAGGAGAGCAGGTAGCCGTGGGCCGCGTGGATTTCCAGGAGGTCGAAGCCTGCCTGCTCCGCGCGGTGGGTTGCGGCGACGAACTCGGCCTTGATGGCGTCCATGCCTGCCCGGTCCAGTTCCAGCGGGGTTTGGTTTTCGGGGCCGTACGGCAGGGCGGAGGGCCCGACGGCGGTCCAGTTGCCGGAGTCGAGGGGCTGGTCGATTCCTTCCCACATGAGCTTGGTGGAGCCCTTGCGGCCGGAGTGTCCCAGCTGCGCACCGATCTTCGCGGTGGAGCGGGAGTGTACGAAGTGGACGATTTCCTTCCAGCTGTCGCGCTGCTCGTCGGTGTAGAGGCCGCTGCAACCGGGGGTGATGCGGCCGGTTTCGGAGACGCAGACCATTTCGGTCATCACCAGGCCGGCACCGCCCAGTGCCTTGGAGCCGAGGTGGACTTTGTGGAAGTCGCCGGGGACGCCGTCCGTGGCGGAGTACATGTCCATGGGCGAGACGATGATGCGGTTCTTGAGCTCCAGTTCGCCGATGGTGAAGGGCTGGAACATGGCCGGTGCCGTTTCCGTGAGCCCGTGGGATGCGGCGAAGTTCCGGTCCACGGCGTCGGCGAACTCGGGGTCGCGCAGGCGCAGGTTTTCCTGGGTGATGCGGCGGCTACGGGTGAGCAGGTTGAACGCGAACTGCGTCGGGTCCTGGTCTTTGTATTGGCCGATGCGTTCGAACCATTCCAGCGAGGCCTGGGCGGCACGCTGGGTGGACGCCACTACCGGGCGCCGTTCGGTTTCGTAGGCTTCCAAAGCTGCCTCCACTGTGGGGTGCTCGTGGAGGCAGGCTGCCAGGGCCAGTGAATCTTCCATGGCCAGCTTGGTGCCGGAGCCGATGGAGAAGTGTGCCGTGTGGGCGGCGTCGCCCACCAGGACCACGTTGCCCTTGCGCCAGCTCTGGTTGCGGACCGTGTTGAAGTTCAGCCACTTGGAGTTGTTGGACAAGACCTCGTACCCGGCCAGCTCTTCGGCGAAGATCTCCCGGATCTTGGCGATGGCCTTCTCATCGGACACCCCGGGCGGGAAGACGTCGGTGGCGGTCTCGTTGAACCCTGCCGCGTGCCACACATCCTCATGCATTTCGACAATGAAGGTGGAGCCCTCGTCCGAGTACGGGTAGCCGTGGATCTGCATGACGCCCCACTCGGTTTCCTTCACGAAGAACTTGAAGGCCTCGAACACCTGGTC
>NZ_JBHVRN010000003.1:330202-343855 GCF_042885775.1 Paenarthrobacter sp. NPDC058040 | reverse complement strand
CATCCAGGGCAACCCGCTGGACACGGATACCCAGATCGGCGCCCAGGCCTCCAACGACCAGCTGGAGAAGATCCTGTCCTACATCGACATCGGAAGGCAGGAAGGCGCCAAGGTCCTCACTGGTGGGGCCAGGGCCGAGCTTTCCGGGGACCTGGCCGGTGGCTACTACGTGCAGCCCACCATTTTCGAGGGCCACAACCGGATGCGGATCTTCCAGGAGGAGATCTTCGGCCCGGTGGTCTCCGTGACCCGCTTCAGCGACTACAACGACGCCATCGGCATCGCCAACGACACCCTCTACGGGCTGGGCGCCGGCGTCTGGTCCCGCAACGGGAACGTCGCCTACCGTGCGGGCCGCGAAATCCAGGCCGGCCGCGTCTGGGTCAACAACTACCACGCGTACCCGGCAGGGGCTGCCTTCGGCGGGTACAAGTCATCGGGCATCGGCCGTGAGAACCACGCCATGATGCTGGACCACTACCAGCAGACCAAGAACCTGCTGGTCAGCTACAACGAGAACAAACTCGGCTTCTTCTAAAGAGCTTGTGCACGGTAGGTGCCCCAAAGGTCCCTGTGGGCGTCTGCCGTGCACAACCCATCCTGTTGTTCATCTGAAAAAGGGAGATCGTCAATGTCGACGACCATGCAAGCAGCAGTAGTCACCGAATTTGGAACCGAACTGAAAGTCATGGAGGTGGAACGCCCGACGCCGGGTCCCGGCCAGGCGCTGGTCCGCCTCCTCACGTCGGGGGTCTGCCATACCGACCTGCACGCCGCCGAAGGCGACTGGCCGGTGAAGCCCACGCCTCCTTTCGTTCCAGGCCATGAGGGCGTGGGAGAAGTAGTGGAACTGGGTGAGGGCGTCACTGACGTTGCCGTGGGCGACCTCGTAGGTAACGCCTGGCTGTGGTCGGCGTGTGGCGATTGCCAGTATTGCCGCACGGGCTGGGAGACGTTGTGCGAGTCGCAGAAGAACGGCGGCTACAGCATTGACGGCTCCTTTGGGGAGTACATGCTGGTGGACACGCGTTTCGCTGCCCGGATCCCGGAGGGTTCCGATCCCGTGGAAGTTGCCCCGGTGCTGTGCGCCGGAGTCACCGTGTACAAGGGACTCAAGATGACCGAAGCCAAGCCCGGGCAGTGGGTCACCATTTCCGGCATCGGCGGATTGGGGCACATCGCGGTCCAGTACGCCGTGGCCATGGGCCTGCGTGTTGCCTCCGTGGATATTGCGGACGACAAGCTTGCACTCGCCAGGGAACACGGCGCCGAACTGACAGTCAACGCCTTGCACGAGGATCCCGCCGAGGTGATCCAACGGGAAACCGGTGGCTGCCACGGAGTCCTCGTCACCGCGGTACACCCCTCGGCCTTCGGCCAGGCGATCGGGATGGCCCGGCGCGGCGGAACGATCGTCTTCAACGGGCTTCCCCCGGGAGACTTCCCGGCGCCGATTTTCGACATCGTCCTCAAAGGCCTGACGGTGCGTGGGTCGATCGTGGGCACACGGCAGGACCTCGAAGAGGCCCTCGAGTTCTATGCGCAGGGAAAGATCAAGCCGACGGTCTCCACGCGCGAACTCTCCGAAGTCAACGCGGTCTTTGACGAGATGAAGCACGCCAAGATCGATGGCCGAGTGGTTTTGAAGTTCTGATGGACCCGGACCAGCCCAGCGAAGACGTCCGGCCAGCCGGGGTCCTGGAAGCCTCGGTCACCGTGCCGGGGGAGGACTTCTCCCGGGTAGCGCTGACCGATGCCTCCGTAGAGCTCCTGCGCAGGCTTTGGGAGCAACACGGCCCGCTGATGTTCCATCAATCAGGTGGTTGCTGCGACGGTTCCGCGCCGATGTGCTATCCAGCCGGTGATTTCCTGACCGGTGATTCGGATGTCCTCCTGGGCAGGTTCAACCTCTTTGATGAGGGCGGGGTTCGGCCCCTGGAGTTCTGGATGTCTCGGGAACAGTTCGCGTACTGGTCCCACACCCACCTGACGGTGGATGTGGTCCAGGGCCGGGGAAGTGGTTTCTCCGTGGAAGCTCCGGAAGGGAAGCGGTTCCTGATCCGGTCCACCATCATGGATTGGGACGTGCGGGGTGTCTGACAGCGACGCTGCCGTGAGCGTCGTTGCTTTGGCACCGTGAAAGCCCCGTTTCGGTGAATTTTCCACCGAAAGGGGGCTCTTTCATGGGATGTGGTGCGGGCAACAAGGGTTGTAACACGCGCAACACCAGCCTCACTAGTCCATTTGTTGTCTCAGTATTTGGGACAAATATGGCCGTCCATTGGCCGGACACTATTCTTGATGAGTCCTATACCACCCCCATCCAGAATGTGGCATATTTATGAACATTTTCAGGACCAAATCAATCGAGCAGTCGATCGCCGACGCCGATGAGCCCGGTCGCAAGCTCAAGCGCAGCCTGAGCACCTGGGACCTGATGATCATGGGTGTCGCCGTCGCCGTCGGCGCCGGCATCTTCTCCGTGGGCGCAAAAGCAGCAGCCAACTTTGCAGGTCCTGCGGTCACCATTTCCTTCGTGGTCGCAGCCGTCACGTGTGCCTTGGCCATCATGTGCTACGCGGAATTCGCGACAGCCATCCCCGTGGCGGGATCGGCCTACGTCTTCACCTACGCCACCATGGGCGAGGTACTCGCGTGGATCATCGGCTGGAACCTCATCCTTGAACTTTTCACGGCCGCGGCAGTGATCGCCAAGTACTGGGGCATCTACCTCAGCAAGGTCTTTGGCCTGATGGGCGTGGACATGCCGCCCGCCCTCAACATCGCGGGCGTGGACCTCTATTGGGGTGCTTTCCTGATCGTTGCGATCTTCACCGTGCTGCTGGTGCTGGGGACAAAGTTGTCCGCCCGCGTAGGCAACATCTTCACGCTGATCAAGATCGGCGTCGTGCTGTTCGTGATCGTGGTGGGCTTCTCGTACGTTAAGTTCTCCAACTACACCCCCTTCGTCCCGGCAGCGCAGCCAACCGGAGGCACGGAGGGAGCCGACGTCCTCAAGCAGTCCTTCTTCGGGTTCCTCACCGGAGCCGTTCCCGCGCAGTACGGCACGTTGGGCATCTTCGCCGGTGCAGCCTTGGTGTTCTTCGCCTTCATCGGCTTCGACGTCGTGGCTACCTCGGCAGAAGAGGTCAAGAACCCGCAGAAGACCCTGCCCCGTGGCATCTTCGGTGGCCTGGCCCTGGTGACCCTGCTCTACATCCTGGTTTCCCTGGCCCTCACCGGCATGGTGTCCTACACGCAGTTGGCCGCCGAGAAGGCACCCACCCTGACTACCGCGTTCGAGGCGGTCGGAAACAATGATGCCGCGAAGGTCATTGCCTTCGGATCACTGGTGGGCCTCACCACCGTGATCATGGTGCTCCTCATGGGCCTGGCTCGCGTTGTCCTGGCCATGAGCCGCGACGGCCTGCTGCCACGGGCGCTGTCCAAGACGAGTGCCAAGCGTGCCACGCCGGCCCGCCTGCAGATCATCTGCGGTGCGGCCGTGGCCCTGGTGGCCGGCCTGACCAACGTTGACCTCCTTGAAGAGATGATCAACATCGGCACGCTGTCCGCGTTCGTCATGGTGAGCCTGGGCATCCTGGTGCTCCGCAAGAAGCGCCCGGACTTGAAGCCTGCCTTCCGGGTGCCGTTCGGCAAGGTCCTGCCGTGGGTCTCCGCGGTTCTCTGCCTCTACCTCATGACCAACCTCGCCGTGGAGACCTGGATCTTCTTCGCCATTTGGCTCGCGGTGGGCATGGTCATCTACTTCAGCTACGGCCAGCGCCATTCCCGGCTCAACGAGAAGTTCTCCGCTGCCAAGGCCGCAGTGGACGCTCCGGCTGCGAACGGTTCCAAGGGCGACGAGGACGAAGACACGTTCACCAAGGTCTAGTCGCTGACTAACCGAATGCGCCCGGGAATCACATCCGTTGATTCCCGGGCGCATCCGCGTTTTCGGCCAGGGGCATCCCATCGCCCTACGGCGCCGCGTGCTCACTCACCCAATCCACCAGTGGCCTGAGGGTCTCCCACCTGGCCGCGATTTCCGCACGGGCCCCGGCAGTGGCGAGCCACTCCGGCTCACCAACCTCAACGCCGGCCGAAAGTGACTTGTGCTTGAGCAGTTCTGCCCGTGGATGCTCTTTATCGAAACCCCGAGGCACGGTCTTGAGCTTTTCGCCTTCAACCGCGAAGCCCGCCGCAGCCACCGCATCAACGATCTTCTGCAGTTCCGCACCGCTGGCCGGGGCGTCCACGGCCGCACGGAAACGGGCCAACTGCGCGGGTGTGTGGGAATGGTAGCCGCCGCCGATCAGGAGCCCGTCCGCGCTGATCTGCACATAGAACCCGACGCCTTCCTTGCTTTCGGCGAAGGCACCCTGGGCCGTCTTGTACGGTGACTTGTCCTGGGAGAACCGGATATCCCGGTTGGGCCGGAAGATCCTGGCCGTCCCGAAGTCCGGTTCCAGCTCCGAAAGGAGCGCCGTCAGCGGTTCCCGCACCTCGGCGTCGTACGTCCTTTTATGCTCCAGCCACCACTCGCGGTTGTTGTTCTCTTCCAGTTCCTCATAGAAGCGGAAGGCGGCAGGGGAGAATCCTTCAAATGTGCTCATGCAAGGATCCTATGGAGGTGGGCCCAAGCGAAGCCATAGCCCGAAAACGCTATGTGGAAAAAGAAAACACCCCGCCGCGGACAGATCCGCGGCGGGGTGTTCCCGTCAAAACCGGCGCTTAGAGCTTGTTGGCTGCTTCGGCGTCGGAGGAGCCTTCGCCGGCACCGAGGTTGGCGCGCAGCTTGGCACCGAGTTCGGCGTCAACGTTGGTCCAGTACTGGATGGCGCGTTCCTTGATGTCGGCGCTCTTCACGCCGCCAACAGCACCGGTGATGGTGTCGAGGAAGCGTGCCTTGGCAGCTTCGTCGTAAACCTCGCGGTACAGCGAACCGGCCTGGCCGAAGTCGTCGTCCTGGGCGTGCAGGGAGTGTGCGGAGAGCGTGAGCTCGCCGTCGTTCTCCCAGCCACCTGCGGGGGAGGCGGGCTCAACAGCAGCCGGGCCACCAACCGTGTTCGGTGCGTAGACCGGAGTGGACGGGGAGTTGAACAGGTAACGTCCCTGGCCATCCTGGCTGTAGTTGTGGACCGGGCTCTTGGGCTGGTTCACCGGGATCTGTGCGTGGTTGGTGCCCACGCGGTAGCGGTGTGCGTCGGCGTAGGAGAAGATGCGGGCCTGCAGCATCTTGTCCGGGGAAGCGGCGATGCCCGGTACGAAGTTCGACGGCGCGAAGGTGGCCTGCTCGATCTGCGCGAAGTAGTTCTCCGGGTTCTTGTTCAGCTCCATGGTGCCCACGTGGATCAGCGGGTAGTCAGCGTGCGGCCACACCTTGGTGAGGTCGAACGGGTTGAAGCGGTAGGTCTTGGCATCCTCGTACGGCATGACCTGGACGTGGAGTTCCCAGGACGGGAAGTTGCCGGTCTCGATGTTCTCGTGGAGGTCGCGGATGTAGAAGTCAGCGTCCGAACCGGCCAGGGCTTCAGCCTGCTCGCCGGTGACGGAGTTGACCCCCTGGTTGGACTTGAAGTGGTACTTGACCCAGAAACGCTCGCCTTCGGCGTTGATCCACTGGTAGGTGTGCGAGCCGTAGCCCTGCATCTCACGCCAGGAAGCCGGGAGGCCACGGTCGCCCATGAGCCAGGTGACCTGGTGTGCGGACTCGGGGGAGAGGGTCCAGAAGTCCCACTGCATGTCGGCGTCACGCAGGTGGGTGCCCGGGAGGCGCTTCTGGGAGTGGATGAAGTCCGGGAACTTGATGCCGTCGCGGATGAAGAACACCGGGGTGTTGTTGCCCACGAGGTCGTAGTTGCCCTCGGTGGTGTAGAACTTCACGGCGAAACCGCGGGGGTCGCGCCAGGTGTCCGGGGAACCGTTCTCGCCGGCAACCGAGGAGAAGCGGATCAGCATGTCCGTCTCGGCACCCGGCTGCAGGAAAGCGGCCTTGGTGTACTTGGAGACGTCCGAGGTGGTCTTGAAAGTACCGAAGGCGCCGCCACCCTTGGCGTGCACAACACGCTCCGGGACCCGCTCGCGGTTGAACTGGGCGAGCTTTTCCACCAGGTAGTGGTCGGTGAGGATGATGGCACCGTCGGCGCCGACGGACTTGGAGTGCGCGTCGGACGTAACGGGGGCACCTGACTGTGTGGTCGAAATGGCAGTCATCGTTCTCCTATTTCTGGGTTGATGGTTGTTTGGGAAGCTGTTGTTTGGCTTGGCAGTCCTGGCAGATTCCTTGGTAGAGGACATCTGCGATCTGGATGGTCATTGGCTTGGAGTTCTCGTCCCAATGCGGCGTGAGGCACGGTGCGTGTCCCACCGCGCAATCCACGTCTTCCACCCGGCCGCAACTGATGCACACGGCGTGGTGGTGGTTGTCGCCCACCCGTGTTTCATACAGCGCGGGGGAGTGTGGGGGTTCGAACCGTCGCAGCATCTGCAAATCCGTGAGGTCGCTGAGCACCACGTAAACGGACTGCGCCGTCAGTTCAGGAAGCTCTTCCCGTGCCGCAGCAAGGATGCCCTCAGCGGGAGAATGCGGATGATGTTGCACGGCCGCCAATACCGCCAACCGTTGTTTGGTCACGCGCCGTCCATGGGCTCGCAGGGCAGCTGCCCATGCGTCCTGGTCGGCTGTGTGATCGGTCATGCATCTATTGAAGCACTTATTTTGATAAGTTCACAATAAGGCGAGGCTAACTTCCGGCAAAAGGAATACATCCAGCAGCGGGCTCTCGTCTTCGGCGGCGGACCTTCCCACGGCGTGGACCCGCAAGGCTGAGCCCGGCTGTTCGGCTTCCACTGCGACGCAACTGAAGCCGCTCAGCCGGCTTGTCAGGGGCAGGGCGGTAAGCGAAGCGGCCATGGCCACCAACTCACCGGAAAGCAGTCCGGCGATGGATCCAGTGCCGCTGGCAGGCTCGATCACGCTGTGGTGCCGGGAAGCGTCCACCGTCGCCACGAGCGGTACAAGGGTTTGGGCAGGTACGACGCCGGCACCCGCCTCCGGTGTTGAGCCCGCCGTAGCGGGCGGCTGGCCCAGGGGCCCCTCGGCGAAGAACCGGAGGGACTCGCGCAGTTCCGAGTCCACCGTCTCCAAGGTTTCCTCAGGTTCGGTCCGGCGGCGGTGGGCCGGTAGCGCAAGCTGCTGTCCCGGCGTCGTGGTTTCCGAAGCCCAGCGGCCAAAAAGGTGGAACGTCGGGGTTGAGGATTCCGCGACGGGTTCGCCAACGGCGGAGCCGATCGGGTGCCAGCGGTGGGCGAACATGACGGCGCACCGCACGGCGCCCAGGACGTCTTGCAGCGCGGCCCGCGCCAGGTTGTGGCAGAGCAACCAGTCGGCGGCCGATGGTTCGGCGAATTCGGTGGAAGGGTCGGACAACCGGACCACGATGTGGCCGGCCGTCAGCGGGTGCCGCGGCCGGGCGATTTCCCAGACGGCGGAACGGAACAGCAGTTGTCGTGACAACACCATGGCTACTCCTTCCCCCGGGTGAGCCTACCAAGGGTGTGGTTACGCCGGGAGTCCTGGACGTCGTCGGTACTCGGTAGGGTTGCTGGGTGGCAAAACTCCTGGCAGACATCACTCCCCTCAAAGAAAGCCCGGCATTCCGGAGGTTGTGGCTCGGGGCGTCGGTAGCCGCGGTGGGTACACAGCTGACTTTGGTGGCCGTCAGCCTGGAGGTCTACCGACTCACGCAGGAGAGCTTTTTCGTTGGGCTCCTGGGCATCTTCGCCTTGGTGCCCCTGGTCATCGCAGGGTTGTACGGCGGTTCCGTATCCGATGCCTACGACCGCCGGAAGGTGGCGTTGGTTGCTTCCCTTGTGCTCTGGGCAACCACTGCCGGCCTGGCCCTGCAGGCCTGGTTCGAGGTGGGGAACATCTGGCTTCTCTATGCACTGGTGGCCGTGCAGAGCGGCGCCCAAGGCATCAACGGTCCGGCACGCAGCGCCATCATTCCGCTTCTGGTGCGCAAGGACCTGCTGCCGGCCGCGAACGCGCTGAACATGCTGACGTTCGGCTTGTCCATGACGGCCGGGCCGCTCCTGGCGGGCGTGCTCGTGGCCACCATCGGTTTCGGCTGGACCTACACCATCGATGTGATCAGTTTTACTTTCGCGCTGTGGGGCCTGTTCAAGCTCCCGCCGCTCCCGCCGTCAAAGGAAGCAGTGCGGCCGGGCCTGCGTTCGGTGGTGGAAGGCTTCAGGTTCCTCGGCACACGCCCGAACGTCCGCATGACCTTCATCATCGACCTCATCGCCATGATCTGCGCGCAGCCCCGCGCCCTCATGCCCGCTATCGGGGCCGTCATGATCGGTGGCGGCGAGACCACCGTAGGTGTGCTGCTGGCCGCCACAGCCGTCGGTGCCTTCCTTGCGGGGCTGTTCTCGGGGCCACTCGGACGGGTGCGGCGCCAGGGCAGTGCGGTGGTTTTCGCCGTGGTGGGTTGGGGTGCATCCATTGCGGCGTTTGGTGTTGTGGTGCTCATGGCGGGGGACTCCGGTAGGGACGGTGTGACACTGTGGCTCATCCCGGCGGCCGCGTGCTGTGCGCTCGCCGGAATTTCGGATTCCGTCAGTGCCGTGTTCCGAACCACCATCCTGCAATCGGCAACCCCGGACCACATGCGGGGGAGGCTTCAGGGAGTGTTCATTGTGGTGGTTGCCGGCGGACCCCGGGTGGGTGACTTGTTGGCCGGCGGTGTCACCCAGTTCCTCAGCGAAGGCGGAGTGCTGCTGATCGGCGGGGTATTGTGCATGGTGCTGGCCTGGCTGGCGTCACGCCTGCAACCCGGCTTCGTGGCTTATGACGCAAAGCATCCGCTGCCGTAAGCGCGCGCCCGGGCGGGCGCTTACGAGCGGAACACTGCGGCCGCCGTCGGCGTTAATTAGTAGAGAACACCACTAAAAGGGCCAAAGAAAGCGAAAGAACACCGTGCACAGACACAACAATGGACTCAAAACCGCCGCGCTGTTCGGTGTGCTGTGGGCTGTGCTGTTGGGTTTGGGGGCCATCATCGGCGGCGGCACCCGCAGCTCCGCGCCCATCTGGATCATGGCCGTGATCGGTGTGGCCACCACGGCTTACGGCTATTGGAACAGTGACAAGATCGCCATCCGTTCCATGGCGGCCTACCCAGTCACTGAGGCGCAGGCCCCGCAGCTCTACCAGATCGTGCGGGAGCTTTCCGTGCGGGCCAACAAGCCGATGCCGCGGATCTACCTCTCGCCCACCATGACTCCCAACGCTTTTGCCACCGGGCGCAACCCGAAGAACGCTGCTGTGTGCTGCACCGAGGGGATACTGCACCTGCTCGATGCCCGTGAACTGCGCGGTGTACTGGGGCACGAGCTGATGCACGTTTACAACAGGGACATCCTGACCTCATCCGTGGCCGCAGCAGTGGCTGGCGTGATCACGTCCGTGGGCCAGATGTTGTTGTTCTTCGGAGGAGGGGACCGCAGGAACGCCAACCCGATCGCGATGATCGCCATGGCCCTGCTGGCACCGTTCGCGGCCTCGCTCATCCAGATGGCCATTTCCCGGACCCGCGAGTACGACGCCGACGAGGACGGCGCCGAGCTCACCGGCGATCCCTTGGCCCTGGCCTCCGCGCTGCGCAAGATCGAGTCCGGCGTATCCCAGATACCTTTGCCGCAGGACCAGCGCCTGGTCAACGCCTCGCACCTCATGATCGCCAACCCCTTCCGGGGCGGCGGAATGCGGCGGATGTTCTCCACGCACCCACCCATGGCAGACCGGATCCGCAGGCTCGAACAAATGGCAGGCCGGCCGCTGTCCTAAGGAAACGGTCGGCGACGAGCTCCCGCGTCTACGCGAACAGCCCTTCGCCGATAAATCCGCCTGACTGGACTCCTGGCGGCACCGCGAAAAGCCCGGATCCGGTGTGCTTCAAGTACTCGACGGACAGGGTGTCGCCCTTGGCCAACGCCAACTGCATAGGCACGTAGTGCGTCCGCGGATCCTTCACGAAGGCGATAAAGAACAAGCCGGCGTCCAAGTGGCCCAGCCCGTCCGAGCCATCGGTGAAGTTGTACCCGCGGCGCAGCATCCGGACACCGCCATTCTGCTCGGGATGGGCCAGCCGGACATGTGAATCCAAGGGGATGAGCGGATCGCCGTCCCGCCCGGAGATCTTGAAGTCCGGTGCCGTAAACTCGTCGCCGCCGGATAACGGGGCACCCACGCCCTTGGTCCGGCCAATCAGCCCTTCCTGCTCCCGCAAAGACGTGCGGTCCCAGATTTCAATGTGCATCTGGATCCGGCGTGCCACCAGGTAGCTGCCGCCGGCCATCCAGTCTTCCTGCGACCTGACTCCGGATGGCACCCAGACGTGCTCGTCCAGCAGCGACTTGTCCTCGACCTTGAGGTTGTTGGTGCCGTCCTTGAAACCGAAGAGGTTGCGAGGCGTCACCTGCGCCCGGGACGTGGAGGAGGTGCGTCCAAAGCCTAGCTGGGACCAACGCACCCGGACCTTGCCGAAGCCGATCCTTGCCAGGTTGCGGATGGCGTGCACGGCCACCTGGGGGTCGTCGGCGCAGGCCTGGACCACCAGGTCCCCGCCGGTCCGGCCGGGCTGGAGGTCGTCGCCGGGAAAGTGCGGGAGGTCGATCAGTGCCTCTGGCCGCCGGCCGTCCAGGCCAAAGCGCACCTTGCCGTTCTTTTCGAACAGCCCGGCGCCGAAGCCGAAAGTGAGCGTCAGCTTGGACGCTTCCAGGTCCAGGGCTTCTCCGGTGTCTTCCGGCGGCGCGTCGTAGGGTCCATCGACGGCACCCGTGGCACCCGTCGCCCGGCCGGAGGTCATCGCCTCGGCGGCGGCGGTCCAGTCCTTCAGGAGCTTGATCAGTTCCTTGCGGTCCTCGGTGGTCACATCGAAGGCGGCCATGTGCAGGCGGTCCTGGGCCGGCGTGCTGATGCCGGCCTGGTGCTCACCGAAGAAAGGGACCACCGCATCTGCCGCAGGCGTGGCAGCGTTCGCGGCCCCCGCCGTCACCGCGTCGTGGCCAAGGAAACCAGCGGCCAACCCCGCCACGGCGCCGGCTCCGCCCACGCCGGCGAGCGACAGCAGCCCGCGCCGGGACAGCCGCGAACGGGCGTCTGCGGCAGCACCGCCGTCGGGCGCTCCGCTGTTGGTGCCATCAGCAGGCACGACGGCGGTCGCCTCACCCGGGCGGTGGTTCAGCTCGGAGGGGCGTTCCGGTTCCCCGGTATGCCCGAAGGGGCAGCCGGTCACAGGACTACGGCTGAGGTGAGCTTGGACAGGGGTTCACCGAGGGAATCAACCAGGGCGGCGAGCTGCTGCACCTGCTCCTGGCTGAGCTCGTTGTAGTAGGCAAAGCCGTCGCCCTTGGCGTGCTTCTTGAGCTCGGCCTGCAGGGCAGTGAACTTTTCGTCGAGGGACTTGGAGAGTTCGGCGTCCTTCTGGTCCAGGGCGGGCTTGAGGCTCTCGAACGCGATGCGGGCGCCGTCCACGTTGGCCTGGAAGTCCCAGAGGTCCGTGTGGGACCAGATCTCTTCCTCGCCCGTGACCTTACCGGTGGCAACCTCGTCCAGGAGCTCCTTGGCGCCGTTGCCCAGCTTGTCTGCGGTGAGTTCCACTGTGCGCGTACGCTGTCCGAGGTCCTCAGTGTCGGCCACGAGCTGCTTGGCGATCGCGCTGCGCTCAGCGGCGGTCAAAGCGGTGTAGCCAGCCGGTGGGAAGAGGTCCTTCTCCGCGCGGTGCCAACCGGTCCATTCCTGGCCGGGTTCAAGGTCGGCCTCGCGGGCATCGAGCTTGGGGTCCAAGTCCCCGAAGGACTCCGCCACGGGTTCGATCCGCTCCCAGTGCATGCGGGTGGAAGCGTAGAGTTCGCGTGCCTTGGCGGCATCCCCTGAAGCGAAAGCGTCGGCGAAGGCCTTGGTTCCGGCTACCAGTTGCTCGGTTTGATCCTTCACGTAGGCGGCGTACTGCTGGGTTCCCGTGTCCAGGAGCTTCTGGAAGTCAGCGTCGACGCTGGGCTTGTTTCCGGATTCCTTGACTTCGAAGGACGCCCGGATGCCGTCGCCCTGCATCCCGGGCTTGCAGGCGGTGGTGTATTTGCCGGCCGGTGCCGTGACCACGAGGTTGCGGGAGATACCCGGGCCGATGTTCTCCACTTCGCCGATGATCCGCAGTCCGTCTTCGGCCAGCAGGTAGAACTCGGTGACTTCGTTGCCGTCGTTCTTGACTTGGAAAGTCAGGTTGCCGCTCGGCGCCGTAGCCGAGGAAACCTTGCATTCGCTCGCTGTGCTGCTGACCTGGATGGGGCCGTCCGTGGTGCTGGAGGTTTTGGTGTTGTCAGTGCAGCCTGCCAGTACCAGCGGCACGGCAGCGGCGGCACCGATGACGGCCAGGGCCTTGCGGAAGGTGGGGGAAGACGCGGAGCGTCGGAAAGTACCAGACATGGAGGGGTCCTTGGATCGTGTGGGAAAAGCTGCGGAGGCTTATGGGTGGGCCGTGACAGCGGGAGCAGGGGAGGCGGTTTTGGCCTTCGGGGGTGTTGCTTTGTTGGCCCTGATGTACAGGAACAGCACCGGGATGACGTAGAGCAGCCAGGCCGACGCTTCCAGCCAGGTGGTGGCGGGGGAGAAGTTGAGCGTGCCCTTCAGCACGGTGCCGTACCAGGACGACGGCGGGACCGCGGCTGAGACGTCGAAGGCGAGGTTGTGCAGTCCCGGCAGGATGCCGGCTTCCTGAAGGTCATGGACACCATAGGCCAGGACACCTCCGGCAATGATGATGAGTCCCACGCCGGTCCAGGTGAAGAACTTGCCAAGGTTGACCTTGAGTACGCCACGGTGCAGCAGGTATCCGAGGCCGGCAGCGGCCAACAGGCCCAGGAGGGCACCGAGCAGGGGGAGCGTGCTTTCGCCCGTGGCCTGGGCTGCGGCCCAAATGAAGAGCGCGGTTTCCAGGCCTTCACGGCCAACGGCCAGCGCTGCCACGAGCACAAGGCCCCACGCGGCGCCGTCGGCCGCTTTGTCCACATGTGAGCGGAGTTCGCTTCCCAGCGTGCGCGCCGTCCTCGCCATCCAGAAAACCATCCAGGTCACCAAGCCGACGGCGATGATGGACAGGCCGCCGCCGATGGCTTCCTGGGCTTCAAAGGTCAGGCCGCGGGGGCCGAAGGTGAGGAGGGCGCCGAAGCCAAAGGAAATCGCTACGGCCAATCCCACGCCTGCCCAGAGCCGGGGGATCAGGGCCTTCCGGTCGGTCTTGATGAGGTAGGCCATGAGGAGGACCACGACGAGTGATGCCTCGAGGCCTTCGCGCAGGCCGATCAGGAAGTTGGCGGTCATAAGGGTGTCTTTCGTTCAGGGAGCCTTACTTAGGCTCGCCTAAGCAAGAAGAGTACTGGCGAGACGGCATTACGCAAAACCTTTGTGCCCTAAATAGTTCCGTCCATTACGGTGATCGATGGACTTATGGGCGCAAAAAAAGCCGGGGTGGCGCCCGTCGATGAGGGGGGCAACCCGGCCGGGTTTGCCGTTTTTAAAACCCCGCGTGGCGTTGCAACACGTTGAGGGTCAGCGAGTCACCATTCGACAGGGCGAGAATGTCG